>NZ_KE384608.1:15293-31978 GCF_000426905.1 Dolichospermum circinale AWQC131C | reverse complement strand
ATCAAGATTAATCCTAACTTTGCCGAAGCCTACTATAACCGGGGGAGTGTCCGTTCTGAATTAGGAGATAAGCCAGGAGCAATAGATGATTTCAACCTAGCTATCAAGATTAATCCTAACGATGCCAAAGCCTACGGCAACCGGGGAATTGTTTATTATCAACTTGGTGACAAACAAAAAGCCAGAGAAGACCTGCAACGAGCAGCGCAATTGTTCATGGCTCAAGGAAATACTGCTGCTTATGAAAAAGCTATGGCTTTATTAAAAAGGTTGTAGGGAGTTTCTTTGGTGATGTTAATTGTGATTTTGTCAGAATCAGGTGGTTATCGAGCGAAGTCGAGATAATGTCCAGGATTTAAGGATTAACAGGATGTGATTGTGAGATTTTTGGTTTGTCTTTGCGTTTTTGGGTGAGATAAACAGGCCAGCAGAATTGATTGTATAAAAGATTTGGATTTGATGTAGGGGTAGCGCCCCCGTGCTTACCGGTGTTTTTGGGGCAACTACGGGGGGTTGCCCCTATGGAATTTTGTCTGAATCAGACAATTTTAATTTATGCTATACTGAAATTAAACTCAATTAACATATTCCTCTGGAAAGCTGCCAATTACCACATCCCACGTAAAAACACAAATATATTGGTGATTTTTAAAGCTATTTCATCTGTTATATTATTATTACTCAATAGTTATACCATGCCAGCGAAAGATATATACCATAATGAAGTCAAGAACGCATTGATAAAAGATGGTTGGACTATTACAGATGATCCTTACTTTATTAAATATGAAGATGCTGAACTTTACGCTGACTTAGCAGCAGAAAAACCAATTGCGGCAGAACGTCAGGGACAGAAGATTGTTGTAGAGATCAAGAGCTTTGTGGGTAAGTCTCTAATGTATGATTTTCACAGTGCCTTGGGACAATACATAGTATATCGGAAACTTATTCAACTTACTCAACCAGAATATAAACTTTATTTAGCAATTGATGATGTTGTTTATGATAAATTTTTTCAACGTCAATCTGTACAAGCAGTCATCCAAGAAAATCACCTTCTATTGATAGTTGTAAATACAAAAAAGGAGGAAATTCAAAAATGGATAAACTAGAACAGTACCGTAATATCATCAAAAATATATTGATGGAATATTACAAAATGAGTAATCCTCAAAATGTTAAAAATGGCGAAAATGGTGAAATTGAGGCTACTGAACGGTTAGCTTTTGATGAAAAAAGAGATCAATATATTTGGTTTCGGTTTGGTTGGGATGACAAAAAACAAATACAACATATTATCATTTATCTTTGTATTAAAAATGGTAAAATTTGGGTGGAAGAAGATGCAACTAATTTATGTGTTGTTGATGATTTACTATCAGCAGGAATACCCCAAAGTGATATTGTTTTAGGTTTCCATCATCCCAGTAAACGCAGTTTAACAGAATTTGCGTCGGCTTAAAGAGGTAAACTTGAAGCCCACCCGGCCAACATAATCCTCTGGAAAGCTACCAATTACGACATCCCACGTAAAAACACAAATATATCTCTGTATAATTTAAAAAACAACAACTTTGCATTAAACTATTAGAAAAGTGCAGTCAAAGTGGTGATATGGCAATTCAGTCAACAGCAGAAACTTTATTTCAAACTGCTTATGAAAGTCGTTACACTTGGGATGAGAATTTTCCTGGTTATGCTGCCAATGTGCAACTACTACAGGAAGGTGAGGTTTATAGTGGTAAGATTCAGATTGACCCCAGCCTGAATATACAAGTTACAGAAGTCGCAGATCAACAAATAGCAGCAGGAATTGATATTCAGTTACAGGAAGTAGTTACCCGCTGTCAAAAAACTAGTTTTTTAGATTCCTATGGTCAACATGAGTTTATTTTAGGTGAGTCTGTAGAAAATGATGGGGTAATGGTTTTTGTCAAGGGTGGGAATACTGATTCTCACTATCAAATCCGTAACCAAAAAATATATCAAGAGGTTCGGGTTATGGGTCGTATGGCCTTGGAGATGAATTATGACGATTTTCTAGCTACAGACTGCGGTTATATCCCTTCTGCTTATCATGTGGTTTTTCGTAATTCGCAAACAGGTGATGTTAATAGCATTCTCAAATTTACGGATACATATCAAAAGTTTGGTGATTATTACATTTTGACAAACCAGATAGTAGCAGAGTATGAAGACGGAAAAACTGAAACTCCGCAATCAATTACTGAGTTTGTTTATTCTCAGATTCAGTTAAGTAACAACTGAAAACGGACAACGGACAATTATCAGCCTAAACTAGATCATTAGCAACTCGGATAATTACCAATTTATCAAGAAGTAGGACAGGAACAATGCAATTAACGCTAGAAAATGTAGAAACCGTACTAGATGAAATGCGCCCTTATCTCATTTCTGATGGTGGTAACGTGGAAATTGTCGAATTAGATGGACCAATTGTTAAACTCCGGTTACAGGGTGCTTGTGGTTCTTGTCCCAGTTCGACTATGACTTTGAGAATGGGTATTGAACGTCGTCTCAAGGAAATGATTCCTGAGATATCTGAAGTAGAACAAGTTATCTAAATTACTGGTAATGGGTAATTGGTGATTGGTAAGATATTCCTATTACCCATTACCCATTACCTATTACCCATTACCCATTACCCATTACCCATTACCCATTACCTATTACCCATTACCCATTACCCATTACCCATTACCCATTACCCATTACCCATTACCCATTACCTATTACTACTCTTTTATAGATCTTATGTCTCATCCTCTGCACGTTGCATTTATCTGGCATCAACATCAACCGTTGTACAAGTCTCCTGAGAATGGCAGTTCTTTGGTGATTAGTCAACAGTATCGCTTGCCTTGGGTACGGTTACATGGCACTAAGGATTATTTGGATTTAGTATTATTGTTAGAAAAGTATCCTAAGTTGCACCAAACGGTAAATTTAGTACCTTCGTTAATATTACAACTGGAAGATTATGTTGCGGGTACGGCTTTTGACCCCTATTTAACTGCTAGTTTGACTGCTGTGGAACAGTTGACCCGTGAACAAAAAGAGTTTATTATTCAACATTTCTTTGATGCTAATCATCATACTTTGATTGATCCCCATCCTCGTTATGCCGAATTATATTATCAAAGACAGGAACAGGGACAGCAATGGTGTTTAGCAAACTGGAAATTGTCAGATTATGGCGATTTATTAGCTTGGCATAATTTGGCTTGGATTGATCCTTTGTTTTGGCATGACCCGGAAATTGCTGCTTGGTTAGAACAAGGACGTAATTTTAGTTTAGGCGATCGCCAGCGCATTTATTCCAAACAGCGGCAAATTCTCAGTCAAATTATTCCCCAACATCGGAAAATGCAGAAAAGTGGTCAACTAGAAGTTACCACGACTCCCTATACTCACCCAATTCTGCCTCTATTAGCTGATACCAATGCTGGACGGGTAGCAGTGCCGCAGATGACATTACCTAAACAGAGGTTTCAGTGGGTAGAAGATATACCTCGACATTTACAAAAATCCTGGGATTTATATATAGATAGATTTGGACAAGATCCTAGAGGTTTGTGGCCTTCGGAACAGTCCGTTAGTCCAGAAATTTTACCGTATATTATTAAACAAGGTTTTAAATGGATTTGTTCAGATGAAGCGGTTTTAGGTTGGTCATTAAAACACTTTTTTCATCGAGACGCTGTGGGAAATGTGCAAAAACCAAAACTGCTTTATCGTCCCTATCGTCTGCAAACTGCCGCTGGGGATGTATCTATAGTCTTTCGTGATCATAGGTTATCGGATTTAATTGGTTTTACCTATGGATCTATGCCGGCTAAGAAAGCAGCAGCGGATTTAATTGGACATTTGCAAGCGATCGCTAAACAACAAAAAGAAAGTGATGATGATCAACCTTGGTTAGTTACAATTGCCCTAGACGGGGAAAATTGTTGGGAATTTTATCCCCATGACGGTAAAGACTTCCTAGAAGCATTATATGAAAGTTTGAGTCATGAACCCCACATCAAACTTGTCACCGTTTCGGAATTTATTGACCAGTTCCCTCCCACCGCAACCATAAAAAGTGAACAACTCCATAGCGGTTCTTGGGTAGATGGCAATTTTACCACATGGATAGGAGACCCGGTCAAAAACCGCGCTTGGGACTATCTCACCGCAGCTAGACAAGTATTAGCAAATCACCCGGAAGCTACAGAAGAGAACAACCCCGCAGCCTGGGAAGCCTTATATGCTGCTGAAGGTTCAGATTGGTTTTGGTGGTTTGGAGAAGGCCATTCTTCTAATCAAGATGCCATTTTTGACCAATTATTTCGGGAACATCTGCACGGTATTTACACAGCCTTAAATGAACCTATACCACCCTATCTCCACAGTCCCCTAGAAATCCATGCAGCCCGTTTAGACCACAAACCAGAGGGATTTATCCATCCTAACATAGATGGTAAAGGTGATGAGCAAGATTGGGATAGAGCCGGACGGATAGAAGTGGGTGGTGCAAGGGGAACAATGCACAGTAGTAGCACTGTCCAGCGTCTTTGGTATGGTGTAGACCATTTAAACTTTTACGTGCGGGTAGATTTTAAAACTGGTGCTGTTCCCGGTCGGGACATACCACCGGATTTACACCTATTCTGGTATTATCCTGAGCGGATAATGGTGAATAGTTCTATACCTATAGCTGAAGTACCAGATACAGCACCCTTGAATTATCTATTTCACCATCATTTAGAAGTGAATTTACTGAGTCAGTCCGTGCAATTTAGAGCAGCAGGAGACAATCATTTATGGTATCCCCGTGCTACTCGCGCTCAAGTTGCTTTAGATTCTTGTCTAGAAATAGCAATACCTTGGGCTGATTTGCAAGTTCCTCCCGATTATCCTCTACGGTTAATTTTGGTCTTATCTGATGATGGTTGTTTTTCTAGTTATGTGCCGGAAAATGGTTTGATTCCTATTGATGTTCCTTAGTGGTAATTCCCGATTTTTATCGGGATTTCTGGTTTTTGTTTCGCGCAAATTCCCTGCAAACACGGAGGAAAAATAAAATAAATAAAATTGGTGGTGGGGATTTAGACGAGATGATTTATAATAATGATTATCATTTTGGTTAATCTTCTATGTCGTCTCAAAGCTTGCTTAAACGTCCCCGCCGTCTGCGTCGTACTGAAACTCTACGGAGGATGGTACGGGAAACAATTTTAACTGTGGATGATCTGATCTATCCCGTGTTTGTCATGGAGGGGGAAGGGGAAAAGGTAGAGATATCTTCTATGCCCGGTTGTTATCGTTTTTCTCTCGATTTACTCCTGAAAGAAATTGCCGAAGTGTCACAAATGGGAATTAATGCTGTAGCAATTTTCCCGGTAATTCCAGAAAAAGATAAAGATGAAACAGGTTCGGAAAGTTACAACCAGCAGGGATTGGTACAGGAAACGGTTAAAGCTATTAAAAAGCTAGTCCCGGAAATAATTGTCATTACTGATGTCGCTCTTGACCCTTTTACTACCCATGGTCATGATGGTTTAGTGGATGAAAATGGAATTATTCTCAATGACCCTACTATAGAAGTTTTGGTGAAAATGGCACTTTCTCAAGCAGAAGCAGGAACTGATTTTGTTGCTCCTTCTGATATGATGGATGGTAGAATTGGCGCAATTCGTCAAGCTTTAGACGCTGAAGGTTATATAAATGTGGGGATTTTAGCATACTCGGCTAAATATGCTTCTGCCTATTATGGACCATTTCGAGATGCTTTAGATTCCGCGCCCAAATTTGGTGACAAAAAAACCTATCAAATGGACCTGGCTAACGCTAAAGAGGCTTTGAAAGAAGTTGAACTTGATATTGCTGAGGGTGCGGATATTATCATGGTGAAACCAGCTTTGGCTTATTTAGACATTATATGTCAAGTAAAATTAGCCACAAATTTACCAGTTGCAGCTTATAATGTTAGTGGTGAATATGCAATGATTAAAGCGGCTGCTGAAAAGGGTTGGGTTGATGAGAAAAAGGTGATTTTAGAGACTTTAACCAGTATGAAGCGGGCTGGTGCTGATTTAATTTTAACTTATTTTGCCAAAGAAGTGGCTTTGATGTTGAGTTAAGGTTCTGTTCAGGAAGTGGCAAAGATTTTTTGGCAAATAAATGACAAAATCATTTACATTCGGACTTTTTTTGTGTTAACTTGATAACGGTTATCATTTTTGTTAGCTATGGTCAGTTTATTCAGTATGACAAGGAAAAACTTGTCTTAAAAATTCACTTTTACCGTACTTTTTTTGTCAAGTAAAACCCAGATTTTCAGATGAATACAATCACTTTAAACGCAAAAAATGCAATTCCTGAAATACCCAAACGCGGAATGCCAATAACTATAATTACAGGGTTTTTAGGAAGTGGTAAAACTACGCTTTTAAATCAGATTCTTCACAACAAACAAGATTTAAAAGTCGCTGTCCTCGTCAATGAGTTTGGTGATATTAACATTGATAGTCAATTACTAATTTCTGTAGATGAAGCTATGATGGAACTTAGTAATGGCTGTATATGTTGTACAATTAATGATGGTTTAGTTGATGCGGTTTATCGAGTTCTAGAAAGAGAAGATCCCATTGATTATCTAGTTATTGAAACTACAGGTGTTGCTGATCCTTTACCAATCATTTTAACTTTTCTGGGAACAGAATTGAGGGATTTAACTAACCTAGATTCAATTATTACAGTGGTAGATGCTGAAGCCTTTGATGAAAAACATTTCGATAGTGAAGCAGCTTTAAGACAGATTACCTATGGAGATATTATTCTCCTCAATAAAATAGACCTTGTGAAGCCAGAAAAAATACAAGAATTAGAAGATTTTATCCATGATGTCAAAATGGGAGCGAAAATTCTACATACTCAATATGGTGAAGTTGCTTTACCATTGATCTTAGATGTGAGTTTAACACCAATACATAAGTATATTGTCACTGATGATGAAGATCGTCATAACCATGACCATAAACATGAACATGACCATAAACATGAACATAAACATGAACATAAACATGAACATGAACATGAACATCATCATCATCACTCCGATCATTTAGATAATGATGGGTTTGTTTCAATTTCTTTCCAAAGTAATAAACCATTTGATGTCCATAAATTTGAGCATTTTTTGACTGAAGAAATACCGCAGAATGTATTTCGTGCTAAAGGAATTTTATGGTTTAGTGATAGTGGCTTGCGTCATATCTTTCAACTCAGTGGACCTCGTTACACTTTGCACGCTGACGAATGGCCTAATCAACCTAAAAATCAGGTAGTTTTTATTGGTAGAAAATTGGAGGCTAATGAGATTCATGCAAAACTTAGCGAATGTTTGTTATAGTTAGTTTAAAAGTCTTCATTAATTCTCAAATTCATCAAATCAAATTTAGTTAATAGCTATTTATAGATATAGTTTATAAATGAAACTATTAACTTTGCTCATAAATCATCCCCATTAAGCTAAAAAAATGACTTTATCTATTCGTCCAGAGCTAAATTCTACTGCTGACATTTCATCCTTATATCGGCAAGAATTACCAACTGTAACAGAAGATGATATGAGACAAGCTGTACGCACTTTGTTGATTGGATTGGGAGAAAATCCTGACAGAGAAGGGTTAAAAGATACTCCCAAAAGAGTTGTTAAAGCTTTAAAGTTTCTGACGAATGGATATCATCAATCTTTGGATGAACTATTAAATGGAGCAGTTTTCACCGAAGATGCTAATGAAATGGTTTTAGTCCGGGATATTGATCTTTTTAGCTCCTGTGAACACCACATATTACCGATTATTGGTCGCGCTCATGTCGCTTATATTCCTAATGGTAAAGTCATTGGTTTATCAAAAATTGCTCGCATTTGTGAAATGTATGCTCGACGTTTACAAGTACAAGAACGGTTGACTTTACAAATTGCTGATGCAGTGCAAGGTTTACTCAAACCTAAAGGGGTTGCAGTGGTCATTGAAGCAACTCATATGTGTATGGTGATGAGAGGAGTGCAAAAACCAGGTTCTTGGACTGTTACCAGCGCCATGCGTGGTGTGTTTTCTGAAGACCCATCTACTCGTGAAGAATTTATGAATTTGATTCGACACAATCCTAACTTTTACTAAAGGCCTTTTTTGAGATAAATTTGGTTGGTATTATGTAGAGATAAGATATATCTGTCTCTACATTATGAATTATCAATCCTGAATTTATTAGAGGTAAAAAGAAAAATATTTGACCGCAGATAAACGCAGATAAACGCAGATAATGAGAGATAAATGATTAAGATAAAATTCGATTTAGCCAATACTACTGAGATGATTGAAAATTTGAAATTTAATGAGCAGGGTTTAATTCCGGCCATAGCTCAAGATTACTATGATGGTACAGTTTTAATGATGGCTTGGATGAATGCAGAATCAATTGTCAAAACCCTAGCTACCGGTGAAGTTCATTATTGGAGTCGTTCTCGTTCCCAATTATGGCATAAAGGAGCAACATCTGGACATATTCAAAAGCTAAAGGAGCTTTTTTATGATTGTGATGGTGATACAATTCTTGTTAAGATTGACCAAGTTGGTGATCAAGCCTGTCATACTGGAGCAAGAAGTTGTTTTTTTAATTCTGTGGAAATTTTGTCAACCTATACATAATTTTTACTATTAGTTTACCCATGAATACGCCCATGATTACTGTTGTGGCTGGATTATTTGGATCTGGCAAAACTACCTGGATTTGTCAAGAGATTCGAGAGATTATATCTTCTGAAAAAGTAATTTATTTTAGTTTGGGAACGGGTAATATTCCCATTGATAAAACTAAAATGGCTACTGATTTTCCTGATTTAAAAATATTTAGTGACGGTCAAGAAGTTGAATTTATTGATCATATCCCTACCGCAGATAGTGTTTATATCGAATTAGGTTCTTATCTAGAGTTAAAGGCTATATCACAAATATTGGGTAATTTAAATTACCGCGCCGTGGCAATTATCCCTCCCGATTTGAAAAACTCTGAATATGATCATTGGACAAAGGAAATTATATATGGTGCGCCAGTTCCAAGTATAATTATAGAAAATCTATGGCGAGTAGAAACTACAGGTCAGGTTATAGATGAAAATAGTTTAGAGGAATTTTGGTATGAAATAACTCATGGTGCTTATGGTATTGTTACTCGCGCTAAGGCAATTTTTGATGTTAATGACGGACGTTCCCTTTACTGTGATTTTGTTTCTGGTGTTCCCCAAATAGACTTTTTAGAATTAGATTTACCACGACATTTACAAGGAAGACCTCAACGATTTAGTGGGATAGAAATAGTAGGAAAAAATCTAGCTGAAACAGCCTTAAAAGAAACATTATTAGATTGCTTTTTATCTGAATCATTAATTTTTCAATATCAACAACAGGTACAACAAATTTTACTAGAAGGTCAAGAAGTATGAAAATAGCCGTTATGTCATGTATTCATGGTAATTATGAAGCCTTAGATGCTGTACTATTAGATATTGACCAGCAAAAAGCCGAAAAAATCTTTTGTGTTGGTGATTTAGTGGGATATGGACCGTACCCAAATGCTGTAATTGATAAAATTCGTTCTTTAGATATTCCTACCTGCGCTGGTTGTTGGGATGAAGATGTTGTAGAGGGATTAAACGCTTGTGATTGTAGTTATCCTTCAGTATTGGCAGAAAAAAGAGGAATTAAAGCTCACCAATGGACAAATCAGGAAATTAACCCAGAAAATCGGGAATTTTTAGCTAATTTACCCTATAGTCTAGAATGGCAAAATTTGGCCTTTGTTCACGGTAGTCCCCATAGTAACCATGAATATTTATTACCAGAAATTGATGCTTTTGTGGCTTTAGAACGGGTACTTTCTACAGGTGCGGATGTGCTATTTTGTGGACATACTCACGTTCCCTATGCTCGTGATCTGAATGCTGGTGAGTTACAAATCGAAGTTGACGCTCAAGGAGAATCACGTAAAATAAATTTTTTATCTCCTCTGAAAAAGATTGTTAATGTAGGTTCTGTGGGAGAACCACGTCATGGACGACCAAATGCAACTTATGTAATTTACGAAACCGATAATCAAGCGGTGACTTTACGAGAAGTTACTTATGATTATCAAAAAACCTGTGCAGCAATTATCCAAAAAGGATTACCAGAAATTTTTGCTTGGCGCTTGGCTCATGGCTTAGAATATGCAGAACGCGCAGATGATCCAACTCATGTTTGTACCAGATAAAATCTAAAATCTAAAATCTAAAATCTAAAATTGATTATGTGGGCGATTTTGAGTGGAATTGAGGGAAATTTGTCGGCCTATGAGGCTGTAATGGCTGATATTAAACGTCAAAGCCGTTATATAGAGGCATTATACATTATCGGTGATTTAGTCGGTCCAACACAGGAATCTGAAGGGTTGGTACAAAGAGTCAAATCACAGCGACGGGGTGAATTAGCACCGATGATTTGTAAAGGATGGTGGGAAGAACAATGTTTAATTTTACATGGTTTAGGACTAACCGCAGACGCACCAGAATTGATAGCAAAATATGGAGGTGACACTGTACAAAGATTGTGGGATTGTGTTTCTCGTCAAACCGTACAATGGTTGCGATCGCTCGATTTAGGTTTTTTTGAGTTAGATTGTTTATTGATACATGGTTCAACCGTGGGTGTGAGTGAAGAACTTAATCCCCAAACTCCTCCTATACAAATGTTAGATAGACTATCACGGATGCAAGCGAATAACCTATTTTGCGGTCGTTCTGGTTTAACCTTCCAATACAAATTACAAGGGGGTTCTATCAACAGTAAAATTACCACTCTAGATAGTCAATTTTCCCCAGAAATAGTCACCACCAGTTCCCGTCAAGTAGTTGGGGTAGGAAATGTGGGACGAACCCCAGGAGAAGCTACTTACACTATTTATCATCCAGGCACAAATCAGGTCAAATTTAAAACTATATATTATGGACAACGTAGAGGGTTTCAAAAGTAGCGGTGTCTCCATTTGGCCAGAGATGATCGTTAAGCTGTTACGCAACTAAATTGTCTAATCCTAAATCTGTACTTGATAATACCGGAAACTGCTGTATTATATCATGTCTGGTTAAAAACTGATCATATCTGTTGAGGCTGGTAATGGGTAATTGGTAATGGGGAAAAGGCAGTACAATGATCAACTATATCGTATGATTGGGCGGACATGATATTACCTATTTTCCTGGGGGATAATTTCTGTGATTACTTTCTGTCCAGAATTACCACCTTTAACCACAATATTTTCTGTTTCTAAATTACCAATGGCTGTTTCTCCTTGAAAAGTTAATTTTGGTGCAACTTGATCATAAATTACATTTCCCTTAGCCTCTAACAACTTTTTATTTAAATACCAAGTCAATTGATTTGACTTTAAAGACTGACTACGCTGTCCAACTGCATTGACATTTCCAGTGAGATAGACGGTGTTTTCTGGTATGTTCATTTTTCCTTGATTAGCTGTGACAGTTAGATTCTCAGCAGCTTTGAAGACACGAATGGGAGAATTAGTAGTGATATTTTCCTTCCGAATATTCCAGGTTATAGAGTTACTAGTAATTTGCATCAGCGGATTTACTAACTCTAATTTAGCCTGTGGTTGGAGAATTGCAATTTGAGTTTTTAAATTAATTTCCGCAGCATTGCCTTGACTGCGACCAGAGATTTTGTTATCCTGATATCGTTCTATTTGGATAAAGCGATCGCTAAATAGTTTATCATCCTTAATTTGCCATATTAAATGTTCAGTTCTCATTTGTAACTGTGGGTCTGTAGATTTTGCTAATACTCCTCCTGAAAATTCTACCCGTTGCTCACGAGTTTTTACCTTAGCTTCTTGGGCTGTTGCTTGTAATTGTTTATGGCTACCATTTAACTGATTACGGACAATTAATAAATCTTCTTGAGGTCGCCATTCTAACTCATTACCCTGAAAAACAATACCATTGCGGGGGTCAGTAGCCACAATTTTACCCTGAAGAAAAAGTTGCTTACCATCTTGCTTAATGTCAGCTTTTTCTGCTTTAATTTGATAAACAACTTTTCCATCTTGGTAGAGTTCCCCTTCAGGACTTTGAGCCTGACCCATTTGTTTGTCTGTAGTGTATTTTGCTTCTTTGGCTTTAACTTTCCAAATTGGCTTCCCTGTCTCATCAAATTGTTCTAAAACTACACCAAAAAAAGTTAACTTAGTTTCATCTTCGTTGGGAGATGAAGTGTTAGTTTTTGATTGGTTAGGTGCAGAGGGATTACCACAAGCAGATAACCATAACCCTAAGCACAATGATAAAGACAGGCAAAGCCAATTTGTTGATAATCTAAACTGTGAAAAGGAATAGAAGTGGGGGGAATGATCTTTACTTCCCCACTGACGTTTTGATGTTTGTCTTCCATTCTCCCTGTCTTGTGAATATTGCATTACTCTGGAAATTCTAGATGTCTATCACAACCTCTAGGGTCGTCTAAAAAACCCATACTAGACAATGGCCGATATGGGTAACTTTGACGGGGAGTTTTTTGGATATCTTCCTTGACAGCTTCTAAATCAATATAGCGATCGCTAACATTAATTAAACTATCACTAGTCATAGATCGTAAACTCACCACCTCTACCCTCACACCCCGATAGCTGACAGAATTGACAGCATAAGCCAAATCACCATCACCGCTGACTAAAACTGCGGTATCATAGGAATCAACTAAAGCCATCATATCAACGGCTATTTCCACATCTAGGTTAGCTTTTTTAGAACCATCAGGTAGTTGTACCAAATCCTTAGCAATGACTCTATAGCCGTTGCGACGCATCCACAACAAAAATCCCTGTTGCTTCTCATTTGTCCGATCTACCCCTGTGTAGAAAAAAGCCCGTAATAGTCTTGAACCCCCAGTTAAACGACACAATAACTTAGTATAATCAATTTCGATTCCTAGTTGTAGCGCCGCATAAAATAAGTTTGAGCCGTCAATAAAGATGGCCACCCGTCCCCGATTTTCCAAAACTTGTTCTGGCGTAAATATCGAGTCGTTTTCCAAATTATTCAACATTGTTGTCATACCTTGTGTTGTTATCCCTGTTATGATAGAAATTTCTAACTACATGATTTGTTAGAATGGCTTATGATAAGTTTCCGGGGCTGATAGATCAGGAGTCATAAAATCAGCAGCGAAAAAGCCCTGATTATTGACCCATTTTCTTAACTATCATTGGTGACAGTCCAGCCCCGAATCGTTTTGTGAAGGAATTAGCAGTTCCCAAAATTAATCTTTTATTTTGATGTTTCTATCCGTTTGAAAACTGGTTTGGGTGTCCCCAATTGTTGTTTATCGGATAATATTCCCCATGTTGAGTGGGTACAAAAAGGGGCTAAAATTGCACTTTCTTTTTGTTCATTAAAATTAATTCCCCAGCCTAATTGCTGATAAATATCACTGCTGATATTAGGAATAATTGGGGAGAGGAGATAAGCTGCTAGTCTCACAGATTCCAGAACCGCATATAGCACCACTTCTACATCTTCCTGTTTACCTTGTTTATATAACGACCAAGGGGCTTGATCATCAATAAACTTGTTACTGGCTTGTATCAGAGATAAAACATAGTGACAGGCTTCATTAAAAGCTAAAGCTGTATATGCTTGTTTTACCTTTTCTCCCAACTCTAACCCGATGATTTTTAAAGGATTTTCAGCCGGAATAGTTGCTTGG
The DNA here is from genome assembly GCF_000426905.1 of Dolichospermum circinale AWQC131C. NCBI lineage: Bacteria > Bacillati > Cyanobacteriota > Cyanophyceae > Nostocales > Aphanizomenonaceae > Dolichospermum > Dolichospermum circinale. The sequence continues at coordinate 18,152 of NZ_KE384608.1, read as the reverse complement.
GTTATGGACGGTACTTGACTAGAGCAGTATTTCTTCACCATATTTAAAGTGCGATTCAACAAATTACCTAAATCATTCGCCAAATCTGCATTCAAAACATTAATGAACCTTATTTCATTAAAATCGCCATCTTTCCCAAATTCGATTTCCTTAAGGAAGTAATAACGAATGGCATCACTACCATAATTTTCCACTAAAGTGATAGGATCAAGGGTATTACCCAGAGTTTTACCCATTTTTTGACCGTCTTTAGTTAAAAAACCATGTCCAAATACCCTATCTGGTAAAGGTAAACCCGCTGACATCAGCATTGCTGGCCAGTAAACAGCATGAAAGCGTAAAATATCCTTACCAATCAGGTGGAGATTAATCGGCCACCATGTTTGTAAAGCATTACCTAGAGTCGCTTCTGCGTCTGGTTCTAACAAAGCTGTTACATAACCCAGTAGAGCATCAAACCACACATACAATGTATGTTTAGAGTCCACAGGTACAGGAAAACCCCAGTCAAGATTTACCCGGGAAATGGAAAAATCTTGTAAACCTTGAGCGACAAAATTGAAAACTTCATTCCGTCTGCTCACAGGTTGGATAAAATCAGGGTGAGATTGGTAAAATTCCTCTAACTGAGTTTGATATTTGGATAAACGGAAGAAATAGTTCTGCTCATCCCGCCATTCCACTTCTTTGGTAGTATGGATGGGACAGCGTTTATTTTCTAGTAAATCCCGTTCTTCCTTAAATTCTTCGCAGGAAACGCAGTACCAACCTTGTTGTTCTCCTTGATAGATGTCACCATTTTCCCAAACTCGCTGAAAAAACTCTTTAACTATGGCTTCGTGACGGGGTGCTGTGGTCCGACTAAAGCGATCATATTGAATATCGAGTAAATCCCACAGTCTTGTAAAACTAGGAACAATTTGATCACAAAAATCTTGCGGTGCTTTTCCTAAACTGGCTGCTGAACGCTGGATTTTTTGTCCGTGTTCATCTGTACCCGTAATTAGTAAAACTTGATTTCCCTGTAAGCGTTGAAACCGGGCTATGACATCTGCCGCTATAGTCGTATAAGCACTGCCAATATGGGGAACATCGTTGACATAATATAGCGGTGTTGTCAGTGCAAAAGTGTTTTCTGTTTTATTCACTAAATTCATGGACAATAAAAGCAAATTATTAATCAGTTTTCTCTCTTAATCATCTAGATTATCTAGATAAAACTACGCAATTATATAACATTGCTACGGTTTTTTATTAAATTACTCCTTAATCGTAACAAATTTATGGAATTGAGAATTGTTTCATCATTTCTATAAAGCTCCTAAATGATTTCTTGTCAAATCGGGTAAAGCATTTACTAATAATCATGGTAAAACCTGTTTATTTCCTTAGTAGTCACAGAGAATACACTAATCCAAATTCCAGGAATATAGATGATGATCTCCATACAATTGAGCATATAAAATTATCCAATTCATGACAAGAGTATTAGTTTCAATATTCAGGATTTTCTGCCATGATTTGGCTGGAAATTCATGATTAGCTGGTTTTTTATCCCCAACTAAAATAAATTTTCAGATATTTCTTGGATTTTCCTGAACAAGGTTTCTGATTTAGTGACTCCTAACCCAGATTTACCGTCTTATGTTTTTGACGACATTTATCTGAGAATATTTGTAAGTTTATAGTGAGTAAATTTAAAAAATACATCAAGATAAACTGCAATTTCTTCACCATTGTCAATCAATCAACTACTAGCAATATATAGATTTATCACTACTTTAGATATGGTAATCCCATGTCATTTAAGTACATAAATCTTTGGGGAATGCTATAGTATGATGTATAATGTCAAGGTGACATTATTGGCAGCTAGGAGGATTTGACGCTTTCACATATTTATATATGATGAATACAAATTGCCGTAAATTCTGTAATCATGGTTTCAGAGTGGGTTGTTTTTTGTCTGGAAAGGTTAATTTTACCAGGAGACAAGGAGAAAATATGTCATAGTCCCCATCTGGAGCAGAGAAACGGTACAGTTAAAGATAGAATAGATTAAAAAAAGTCGCAAAATGCCAGCCGTTGACCTGAAACCTTGTTTTTTGACTCCAAAACCAGTACAGTCGGATGCTCCCTTATTTATCTATTTACCAGGAATGGATGGCACTGGTCAATTGTTACAAACCCAAATCCCTGAATTATCCACAGGTTTAGATATTCGTTGCTTGGCCATATCTAAGAACCATCTTGGTACTTGGGATGTTTTAGCCAGAAATGTTTTAGATTTGATTCATGGTGAACTGGAAAAAAGCTGTCAACGGCCAATATACCTCTGTGGTGAGTCCTTTGGTGGTTGTTTAGCCATGAAAGTAGCAACCGAGTCACCACATTTATTTAAGCGTATTATCTTAATTAATCCCGCTTCTTCTTTTTTGCAGCAGCCCTGGTTTAGCTGGATATCCCAGTTTACCCAGTTTGTCCCATCATTATTATTTAATGTTGGTTCATTAGCTTTGTTACCATTCCTGGCTTCATTAGAGCGCGTTTCTGAAAGCCAGCGCCAAATACTTCTAGCGGCCATGGGTTCGATACCACCAGAGACTGTAAACTGGCGGTTGTCTTTATTACGAGATTTTCAAATTGACAAAAAGGATTTACAAAAGCTCACACAACCAGTTTTACTCATTGGTAGTGGGAATGATCGTTTATTACCTTCTGTCACCGAAATCACCAGATTAGCTAGTATTTTACCAAATAGTAAGACATTGATCCTGCCAAATAGCGGTCATGCTTGCTTGTTAGAGGAAGATGTGAATTTGTATCAAATTCTCAAAGATAATAATTTTTTAGAAGTTA
>NZ_KE384608.1:0-15254 GCF_000426905.1 Dolichospermum circinale AWQC131C | reverse complement strand
CCACTCCAGGCACAGAGGTCACGGAGAAATGAGGATTTGAGAGATATTTTGCGTAAGTCCTGGTTAATATAACTATACGCAAAACTCACAGCAGGAGTAAAGCATAATCAATGATCAGTATATTTGAAATTATCGGATTTGATTGCCGGCTGATAAATATAAATTATACATAAATTATATATAAATTGTAAATATAAGTTATAAATTATAGCCAGCAGACAGATTGGTTTGTCAGCCTGTGAAATCAATAGCGCCACCGCTGTTTGTGATTTTCATCACAGTCATTCTCAAAGCTAGTGGGAAATAAGAAATTTCAATCCAAACATAGTTTCCAGTTGTTATGCTTGGGTTTTCCCTCTTCCCGAACTTTTCTGTAAAAGCCGTTTACCTGTTAGAGATGAATACTCAGTATCTCTAGACTTTTGCAGAGACTTTTTGACCAGGGTGGCTAGTTCTTCCAACTGGTTAATCGCTTCTGCACCTTCTAATTTCATTAATTCACGATCATCACGCATTTCTGTCCAAGTAATCCCATAATCTGAAACTAAAAAGCGAATTAGATGATTGTCTCCTAAACTAACCATAAAGGATGCGCTGTTCATCTGATCGCCACAAGTATAGCAGGAAGCAGGATAACCGTGCCGTTCTAATACAACCGCCAAAGCTTTCAAGTTCATTACCAAATCTTGTACAAATTGTCTATGTTCGTTTGCTAGTCTCAAAAACACTTTTGTCCTCCAGACACCACAGTCATTTGAGTTTATTTTATAATTTCTTTAGATTCTCTCACCAATTGGCATTGTAAACTATCTATTACAATTTTTAGTCACTTATGAGTTTGTTCACCAGTTATCCCGTCCAGGTTAGTGGATAATGATAATTTAGGACGTATCAAACTATTCAATTTCAGTTTTCCTGGTACTCATATTTTTGCTCCGGACACAGTTACTAAAATTCACATTTTCCTCCTCTATTGGTTAGAGTTGTACTTGACTAAATTAAGACGCTTTCAGTCTAACTTAAATCTACCAGCAGTCAACTTCGTTAAAGCTATATATTTCCGGTATTAGAGACGATGTATAGCCAAATTGAGTTAATTTACCTGATCTAACGCCTGTTTTCGTTATTTGTACTTTAATGTCCATTACCAATAAATACAAAATATTATAGCACAGATTAGATTAATGGAACTGTTGAATATACATACTCGATATCTTAATTTAAAGAATACTACTTAACAGAAATTACTAAATAAGCTGTTGAACATTTAAAGTCTATTCTTCTCAGACTTGCATTTGTGAGACAATTTTATTGTTGAATTGAAAATAATTGTTAAATCTATGAGCAATCAAGCTTCTATTCCAGTTATTGTCAATGGTGCGGCTGGTAAAATGGGACGTGAGGTCATCAAAGCAGTAGCCCAAGCATCTGATTTGACTTTAATGGGTGCAATTGACACCACTCCCCAACATCAAGGTAAAGACGCTGGAGAACTAGCGGGTTTAAGTGAACCCTTAGAAGTACCCATTAGCAATCAGTTAGAACCTATGTTGGCCTATGTGGCTGGGGAAAGACAGATGCAGCCAGGTGTACTAGTTGATTTTACTCATCCTGATGTAGTATATAACAATATTCGTAGTGCGATCGCCTATGGAATTCGTCCAGTTGTAGGAACTACAGGTTTAAGTACCGCACAAATTCAAGAATTAAGTGATTTTGCTGAAAAAGCCAGTACCGGTTGTTTGATTATTCCCAACTTTTCCATTGGTATGGTATTATTACAAGAAGCGGCTGTTAGAGCTTCTCAGTATTTTGATCATGTAGAAATTATCGAACTCCATCATAACCAAAAAGCTGATGCTCCCAGCGGTACAGCCATTCAAACTGCTCAACTTTTGGCAGAAATGGGTAAAACCTTCAATACTGCTATGGTGGAAGAAACGGAGAAAATACCAGGAGCTAGAGGCAGTTTAGCAGATGAAGGGATTAGAATTCATAGTGTACGCTTACCAGGACTAATTGCCCACCAACAGGTGATTTTCGGCGCTGCTGGACAGATTTATACCTTACGTCATGATACCAGCGATCGCGCCTGTTATATGCCAGGAGTATTATTAGCCATACGCAAAGTTAACCAGCTAAAATCTTTAGTATATGGACTAGAAAAAATACTGTAAAACACTCAGCAATCATCTGTGATAAATTTTCGATTGGCGATTTTTCCAGTCCAAAATCTAAAATTCAAAATCCCAAATCTAAAATATGATCGTTCCCCTAACTCGGCAAAAATTTGAACAAATTATTCCCCTAATTGCCTCTGGACCACAATATAAATACTATTGGGGAAAGTTCAGTAATTTTTTGCAGCGGCTATTAATCTCCGTAGTTACCATGGCTGTGCTACTGCTGATACAATTTTTGTTTAGATTAGAATTTGGGTTCATATTCTTTTTTGGGGTATTTGGTGCTTTCTTTTGGCTATGGTATCCCATATTACAAGCAAGTATCCGCAATGGAAAATGCCGCCGTTACAAATACAGTGGATTTTTCCGGGGACGAGTGCTAGATTGGTGGATTACAGATCGGTTAATGGGCAAACAGGAAACCGTCAACAGTAAAGGTGAGTTAGTAATTATTGAAAACCGGGAAAAGCGGATTAACTTAGAAATAGGTGACGACACAGGATTTAGTGTTGAATTTGAAGCCCCACTACGTCCTGCCCACAAAGCCATTACTCGTGGTCAAATCGCTGAAATGGTGGTCATGTCAAATCGTGCTGATTTAAGCACAATTGAAGAATTTAGTGATATATACATTCCTAGTCGTGACCTATGGGTAAGTGATTATCCATATCTCCGCCGAGACTTCTTTAATGAAGTTAGTATGCGTTTACGTGGGAACCAAGAAAGAAGACCTCGTCGTCGTTCAGGAAGACAAGGGGGGTAGAGAATAAATACCCTATTCCCCAGTCCCCTAAACTTTTCAGGATTCAGCCTCTGAAGAAGGCCGACTAAAAACAGGGGATAAATAAGCCACTAAAGCACCAATAGCAAAAGCGGAAATATTGCGAACTAGAGGCAACCAGTCACTTGTACGGGTGATAACTGGAGCAATACCGAAAGCAATAAATAACATTCCCCATAAGGGTGAAAAAATTAACGCCCATTGCCAAGCCAGTATTTGTTTATCGTTGCGGGGTTGAGCGGCAAAACCGCAAATAATTCCACCCACAGCGGAGGTGACAAGGGTGAGTATCCATTGTTCTTTAGGCAGTCCAGGAACTACATTACAACCGCCTTTAAGTAAGCAACCTTTAACTGAATCTAAGGACTGGAGAATGGCTTGATCTTCTCCTTGTTCACGGACAAAGTATAAGTTACCAAAGCGGGTTTGTAGTTCAATCCAGAAGGTGCGCGGTAGGAATTGGTAAACTGCATCACCCACGCTAAAGCTAAGAATATTACCACCACGGGCATCTGCGACTAGGAGAATACTTTTATCATCTAATCCCCAATATTTAATTACTGCTCTACCTGGGGTGCGGTCATACTGGGTTAAAACGCGCAATTTCCAACCAGTATCAGTTTCAAACTGTTCTAATTCTTTAACTAATTTTTCTTCTTGGGGGTCAGGGAGAGTTTTTGCTAAATCTACTACTGGTGTGACAAAGCCCGGTAATAGATCGGGATTTTCATAAGCTAGGGCTGATGGAGAATTAATTGCCCAGATTGACCCAGCAAAGCAAAATAGGGCAATTGATACTAAAATTCGTCGCCAAGAACACAGGTGCATGAACGTTTTTATACTATTATTAACAGGATGATGTAACAAGTGCTTTGCAAAGAGTCACGTAAAAGTGATACTTCTTTACACTTCTTTACTTTACTCTAATATTAGTTAGATAGATCAACAAAACCTGATTGAGAAATTAGAGACTGGAGATAACTGTAATGTTATTGGGTTATTGGTAATTGATCATTGATTAGTTAGGGTTCTAGCACTTCTTTTAGCAGGTTTTTTTCGGTTGAAACTTATCAAAGCAGCTTTAATACCAATTAAAACACTACGAGTGCCAACTTGAATATTTTCTGCTTGTTTTTTGGCACTATTTAGGCTTTGGTCAAATTGTTTGACAACTTGACCAGCGCTTTTTACACCTTCACTAACATCATCAGTTAAATCTGTTATTTCTAAGCTGGTGTTGCGGATAGCATTAAGAGTAGGTGGTAACTCCCGTGAAAGAGTATCAAAGAATTTTTCGGCACTGCGAGCGGCACGGGCTAACTCCTGTAAAGCGGGTATAGATGCCACCAGAACAGCCGTGAGACTAGCAGCAACCAAGAGGATAGATAGTCCCAACCAAAATAAAGGATCAATCACTGTTATCTCATTTATAAACGTTCTAGTTTTTGAGTCAAATTATCGGTGTCGTCTGCGATGCTGCTGACATTAACAGTATTCTTCTGATTTAAACCTTGGATTTCGCGCTGAGTAGCATCTATACCCACAGCGATCGCTTCCCGCAGTCTATCTACAGTTTCATCCCAGTTTTGCAGGGTGTTAGTAGAAATACGATCTGCCTGAATTTGTACACTGGTAGAGATATCCTCAGCTAATTCAGGGATAGCATGAGCGGATTTTTTGAGAAGTTTACGGGTTTCGCGGCCTGTGCGGGGAGCAACTAGCAAACCGGCTAAAGTACCGATAGCAGCCCCTATCATCAAACCGCCAATAAAAATTCCAGAACGGTTGTTAGACATTTTTTTTAATTTTCCACTCTATAAAACTTATCTTATATCTTGCACCCTGGCGATGAAAATTTGGGGTGACAAAGCACCCGGATTTTGTCTAAGTTGTATAGAGAATTAAGTTCTATTGGGAATAATGATATAGTTGTTACCATCGGTTCTGATGGGGAGCAGCCAATGGCTAACACCTCGCTGCACTATTGGACGTAAGGGGGAAAGTCTGGTGCAAATCCGGCACTGTCCCGCAACTGTGAGCCAAAATATGGTAAGTCAGAATGCCCACCGATAGAATTACGTTTATATAAATCTGCGAGGTACAGATTATGTCCCGAAAAAAACAGGCATTAGTTAGTCTCACCCTAATGGCTGTTATTAGTTTTTACTTGGTAGTTGGTTTCCCCAAACCTGCCTACGCAATGCACATTATGGAAGGTTTTTTACCAGTGCAGTGGGCAATTTTTTGGTGGGTTGTAACATTACCATTTTTCATTTTAGGATTGCGTAGTCTAACTCGCATTACCCAAGCTAACCCAGAATTGAAACTTTTATTAGGTTTAGCTGGTGGTTTTACTTTTGTCTTGTCAGCGTTGAAAATTCCTTCTGTTACAGGTAGCTGTTCTCACCCCACAGGAACGGGATTAGGTGCGGTGCTGTTTGGACCGCTGACTATGACAGTTTTGGGTAGCTTGGTATTGTTGTTTCAAGCTTTGTTACTGGCCCATGGTGGTTTGACCACACTTGGTGCAAATGCCTTTTCCATGGCGATCGCTGGACCCTTTGCAGCATACTGGATATATAATGTGACGATGCGGCTGACTGGTAAACAAAAAATCGCCATCTTTTTAGCAGCAACTTTGGCAGATTTACTCACCTATATTATCACTTCTATCCAACTTGCTTTGGCTTTTCCTGCACCAGTCGGTGGATTTATCGCTTCATTTGCCAAATTCGCGGGAATTTTTGCCCTTACTCAAGTACCCTTAGCAATTAGTGAAGGATTACTAACTGTCTTAGTTTGGAACTGGTTACAATCTTATAATCCTCAAGAATTAGAACTTTTGCAATTAATCAAGGGAAGAAATCACAGTAATGAATCAATCTAATCAAAGTTTAAATAACTGGTTTTTAATATTAGCAGTTTTGGCATTAGGAGTTGCACCATTAATATTTGTACCCCATGGAAAGTTTGGCGGTTCTGATGACAAAGCTAAAGCCGCTATTACAGAAATACAACCTGAATATAAACCTTGGTTTCAATCACCATTTACACCAGCTAGTGGGGAAATAGCCAGTTTATTATTTGCTTCTCAAGCAGCTTTAGGTGCGGGAGTAGTTGGTTACGCAATTGGCGTATATAAAGGACGTTCAAAACGAGAAAGAAGTTAAGAATGACTTTAAAATTAGATACCCTAGCTTACACTAATCAACTGCGAAGATTACCACCAGAACATAAACTCATTTTTGCATTTACGACTCTGATTATTTCTCTTTGTAGTCATCCTTTAGTGCAAATTTTGATAGTAATTTGGATGAGTATTTGGACAGTAATTTATGCCAAAATTCCCGCTGGAATTTATTGGCGCTTGTTAATATTCACCATAGTTTTTTGTTTGACAAGTTTACCAGCATTAATGGTCAATGGAGTTACAATTTCTCATCTAGAAATCGTCAAATTAGATTCATTTTACGGGTTAAATTTTGGAAACTTCTATATTTATATTAGTCGGAGTGGCAGCATTCAAGCATGGGGGATTTTAACTAGAGCATTAGCCTCTGTTTCTTGCTTATATTTTCTCATGTTAACTGTCCCATTCACAGAAATTTTGCAAACTTTACGTTGGTTGAAATTTCCAGTGCTTTTAACTGATTTGTTATTACTAATGTATCGGTTTATTTTCATTTTGCTAAAAACAGCCAATGAATTATGGACAGCACAAAATTCTCGTAATGGCTACCGCAATTGGCATACTAGCATGAAAAGTTTAGCATTATTAATCGGACAATTATTGCAGCGAACTCTACAACAATATAGTCAATTTGCCCTGGGACTGCAAGCACGAGGTTTCGCAGGAGAACTGCGATTTTGGCATCCCCGTCGTTATCGTTTATCTCCACGATATACTATAGAAGCAATTTGTGGTTGTGTAATATTAATAGGATTAGAAACTTACCAAAATGCAGGAATATTTACTCGAATTTGAGCAGGTATATTACACTTACCCCGGTTCACAAAAATCAGTCTTAAATGGTTTAACGATGAGGATTCCTTCTGGAAAAAATTGTGCCTTAATTGGTCAAAATGGTTGTGGTAAAACAACGCTATTTTTATTAGCTAATGGACTATATAAACCCAATTCTGGAGTTGTTAAATGGTGTGGTGAACCATTAATTTATAATCGTCAATATCTCAGTCAAATTAGGCAAAAAGTCGGTTTAGTATTTCAAGATCCTGAACAACAATTAGTAGCTTCTACAGTTGAAGAAGATATTTCTTATGGTTTATGTAATTTAGGTTTACCCACAGCAGAAATTCAACAGCGAGTAGAACAGATATTGGGTGAATTTGAATTAAATAATTTAGCGGAAACACCAGTACATCATCTGAGTTTAGGGCAGAAAAAACGAGTTTCTATTGCTGATATCATGGTACTGAAACCGCAACTTTTAATATTAGATGAGCCAACGGCATATCTAGATATTAAACATACTCGTAATTTGATGAAAACCCTCCAAAAAATTCATCAACATGGTCATACTTTATTAATGGCAACCCACGATTTAGATTTAGTCTATCGCTGGGCTGATTGGGTTTTTGTCATGGATAAAGGACAATTGATATTAGAAGGAAAACCAGAAGATGTATTTAGCCAACGGACACTTTTAGAAGAATTAGAATTGGGTGTACCATTAATATATGAAATGTTGTTTGATGGGCTATCACCTGAAGAGAGAATAATTATAGAACGACTCCGAAAACGGATATTAAAGGATGTTTGAAAATGGAATTTACCGTAATCGTAATATATTGTAGGTTGGGTTAAGCCACAGCGCAACCCAACAAAATTCTAATTAGTTTGGGTTTCCTTGCGTCAAACCAACCTAATTAGAAGTGGAATGTCAAAAGACAGCCTATCAAACATTTTTTAATTCTATTAATAAGCTAAAAAGGGGATGATTTATAGTAAATTAGTTAATTAAACTCTCTGTGGAAATTGGATATGCAGCTTCAAGAAGTCCCTACTATTGCAGTCATTGTTGGTGAAAATGCCGTTACCCTTTCTCAACTACCTTCTGTGTGGCAAGATATTGCTAAAGGTAGGGCAAATGTTAAACTCAGTGACCCAAAAATATATGTAGAAATGGCGCAGTTGTTTCAATATAAACTGCAATATGGTGATGTTGACTTGTTTAATGAACGTCCCCATTTATTTCATTTAAAACCCTCATTTTCTGAGCTATTTGGGCAAATGGCACGGGAAACCCTAGAATTTTATGGTCATGACTTTATGGTTCATAATTATCCGAACTTTGGAGAAGTTTTAAGTAATTTGGAATCAAAAGGTTGTGAATACAGTGACGAAATCAAAGTAGCGCGTATTGGACTAGAACTTTTCCAGGAATTTGGTTATGATTTACCAGCCAGTTTTTATCATGTCCATTTAGCGCCAATTTATCGAGATCATGTATTTGAGGAAAGAGCTTTAAGATTTGATCAACGAGATATAGAACATAAACGTCCTTGGGATGCTATCCTACACGCAGGTAAGGTATTTGCTATGCAAATGAAAGTACAAAGTATCGCCTCCAAATACGGTTTTACCTATCAACATGGCTGTGGTTGTAACTCTCATCTATCTTCCATTGATCAATCTTCCGGTACATTTGATTATGAATTAAGTTGGGAAAAACGTCAACGCTGGATTCGGAGTTTTATCTGGACAGCTTGGTATGAATATGCAATATTTCCGATTGTTCCGAATACTAGTTATCTGGTTTAATAAGACGACAAAATAATTTCCTGGTGTAATGGGAGATTTACACCTCCCATTAATGATTCATTTGAACTGAACTTTTTACCAGATATAAATTACGAGGATTGGGTGCGTTACGCGATCGCTAACACACCCTACGTATTTTTTCAAAAATCAAAATCCCAAAGCCCTCGGACTTTGATAGAAAATAAAACTTGCTACCCAAGCTAAACTAATAGACCAAGCTAGAGATATCATGGCAAATTTACCACTTTTAGATTCACTTTTAACGACTGCAACAGTTGATAAACAAGGGACATCTGGAAAAATCATCAAACGACTTATTGTCAAACTTTAAACGACCTATTGTCAAACCTTTCAAAGCTTAAAAATTTTGGAAGTAATACTCTATAAACAAATATTATTGTATATGATGAACATATATTTAATCGTTTTGCGTAACTCCTTCAAAGAGTATGGAAATTTTATCTAACACCCTAGCTTTATCACGGTTGCAATTTGCATTTACAGCAATTTTTCACATGATTTGGCCTGTCCTGACCACAGGTATGTCTATCTACTTAATTGTCGTAGAAGGACTATGGTTAAAAACCAAAAATCCCACTTATTATCATCACGGTCGTTTCTGGTCAAAACTGTATTTACTAAACTTTGGTATCGGAGTTGCATCAGGTTTACCAATGGGTTTTCAGTTTGGGACTAACTGGGCCCCATTATCGGAAGCCGTGGGAGATTTCTTAGGTAGTATTCTGGGATTTGAAGGCTCAATGGCATTTATGTTAGAGGCTTCTTTTTTAGGAATTATGATGTTTGGTTGGGAGCGAGTCCCTCCGGTAATTCACTACTTAGCAACTATTCTCGTGGCGTTTGGGGCAAATCTTTCCACCTTTTGGATTTTGGTTGCTAATTCATGGTTTCAGACTCCTAGTGGTGGAGAAATGGTGAATGGTAAGTTTATTGTTGATGACTATTTCCAAGCAATTTTGAATCCCTTCATGGTGAATAGTGTTCTTCATATGTTCTTGGCAACTTTGGAGACTTCTTTATTTGTAATTGGGGGAATTAGTGCTTGGTATATTCTCAATAATCGCCATCAAGAATTTTTTAGCAAATCATTGAAAATAGTTTTAGCAATATCTATTTTTGTCGCTCCTTTACAAGTCTACATTGGTCATGCAAGTGGCGATCAAGTTTATCACTATCAACCAACTAAATTAGCAGCAATTGAAGCCCAATGGGAAACAGTACCTGCTGGTGAATCTGCTAAATGGAATCTATTAGCAATTCCTAATAGAAAAGCCGAAAAAAATGATTGGGAAATTTCTATCCCCAACGGTTTAAGTTATATTTTAGAACTCAAACCTAAACTTTCTGAACCAGTATTAGGACTCAAAGAATGGAAACCAGAAAACCGTCCACCAATGATTCCTTTAATTTTTTATTCCTTCCGAATCATGGCGGGAATCGGATTTTTCTTAGTCGGATTAATGCTGTGGAGTATCATACAATGGCTTAGGGGTAAACTGAATGATAATCATATCAATCAGCAAAAATGGTTATTACGGTCTTGGATTTTAGCTGCACCTTTGGGCTATTTGGCGATTGAATCAGGCTGGATTGTTCGCTGTGTGGGACGACAACCTTGGACTGTGTATGAGCAAATTCGGACTACTGATGCCGCTTCTCATATACCAGCAAGTGAAGTATTATTTTCACTCACAGTTATTGCCCTTCTTTACAGTGTTTTGTTTGTCTCAGCCATGTTTTTTGGTAGCCGGATTATTCGCAAGGGACCAGATTTAACTTTACCAATACCTGGAAGTGAAATCAAAACAGTAATTGCCACTGAATCGGTGAGTCATATTCCCGATAGTCGTCCTCTAGAAACACTACAATAGCCAGAAATTATATGGAAGCTTTATTGCACTTTTTACCACAAGTTTGGTTTGTAATTCTGGGGCTATTTCTGTTCCTTTATGTCCTTTTAGATGGCTTTGATTTAGGCGTTGGTATCCTCTCCTTAACTTCCTCATCTGAAGAACGTCGTAGCTTATTAATGACCAGTCTGGGTAACATTTGGGATGCTAACGAAACTTGGTTAGTATTAATGGCTGGGGCATTATTTGGGGCTTTTCCTTTGGCTTATGGGACAATTCTCACTGCCCTTTATTTACCTTTGATGGTGATGGTTGTAGGGTTAATTCTGCGGGCTGTTGCTTTTGAATTTCGGGAACATTCTGATAATAAAAGTTTTTGGAATTTCGCCTTTGGAATCGGTAGTTTTATTGCTTCTTTATTTCAGGGTTTTGCATTAGGTGGTGTATTAGCAGGAATCAAAGTTGATGCGGCTGGGCATTTTATAGGTGGAATATGGGATTGGTTAAGTTGGCAATCATTGTTAACAGCATTGACTCTTGTACAAGGTTATGTCTTGATTGGTTCAACTTACTTAATTTTGAAAACAGAAAGTAAATTACAGGAAACTCATTTAAAAACTGCAAAATTAGCTGCTTGGACAACTTTTATCGGTGCTAGTTTAATTACTATTACGACACCAATTGTCTATGAAAATGCTAGAGCTAGGCTATTTCATCAACCAGAAGTTTATATCTTTGCCCTGATCCCTGTATTGGGTATGCTGTTGATTTGGTCGCTGTTGCAAAGCCTAAACCGTAAAGAGGAAGTTGCTTCATTTGTTTACACAGCTTTAATATTTTTGTTGACATTTATTGGTTTAGGATTTATTGCCTTTCCCTACATTATCCCCCCCACTATTACCATTTATCAAGCAGCTTCTTCTGCCAGTTCAATGGTATTTATGATCATATTTATTGGGTTTTTAATTCCGATTATGTTGTTTTATAACATCTACAATTACTTTGTCTTTCGAGGTAAAGTAGTGATCAGTGAAGAGAGGGAATAAATTCGGGATTTACTGAATAGATATCTTGTAAAAAAGATTATAGAGACGATTCATAAATTGTCTCTACAAGGGTTTGGTGATTACGCACATTTAATTTTCACCAGATGTCTTGATAACTTATCTGCGGTTATCTGCGGTTATCTGCGGTTAATTATCCTCTAGATCCTAACTCCAGATTTTGCCCATTTGTGAAAAAATATCAAGCTTGTGATTTAAATCAACATTTTCCAGCCAATTAGTGAGACAATAATGGCGTGAGGACAAGAACGGACATAACTCCATTATAAAGGGGGAAACTTTATGAAACTTCAACTCTTAGCCGCTATGGCCTTGATAACTCCCCTGTTTCTAGCTAATTCAGTTCAAGCTGGAAGCAAACAAGATTTACAGAAACTTTTGTTAACTAGAGAATGTATTCAGTGTAATCTATCAGGGGCCAACCTTAGCGGCGCTCATTTGATTGGTGCTGACTTACGGGGCGCAAATCTTCGAGGCGCTAACCTCACAAATGCTAACTTAGAAGGTGCTGACTTGACGGGAGCAAATTTAGCGGGTGCTAATTTAACATCAGCTTTTGTTACCAATGTTAACCTAAAACAGGCCAATCTCAACAACGCCAACCTGACTGGGGCGACCATTCACGATTCTAACGTCTATCAAGCATCAATGGATAATATTAATATTACCAATGCTGGTATATACAACACAGGAATTGGTGTTGGTGGAGAATATGGAGCTACTCTTCCTGACTGGGACTAAGCTGTTACGCATCTAAATTTGATAATTCTCATCTAACTAGATGTTGTGTCGCGGGCATACTACGACCAAACTTAGTACAAGTCTTGCCCGCTAGAATCATACAAATTAAATCCAGTTCAACTTAGGCAATTAAATTTACACATTTTAATCTAGTGTCACAAAAGCAAATATATTTTGTTTGTAGTACGGGATTTATCCTTCATTCTTTTAGATTACCTTCCCTGAGATGGAAATAAAGTCCTGATTGCAACCTAGCAATTATGACACTTGTGTGAGTTGTGCCTGAATTAAAAAAAGGGGCTATGGATAATTAAATTGTCCATAGCCTCAAAATAATTTTTTATTATCAAACTAACTATTTAAGCAATTAGACTTAAATAAGGTTAATTTACAGCTTGCTTTAACACCTGTACCTTGTCCGTGCGTTCCCATGGTAAATCTAAATCCGTTCTTCCCAAATGACCATAAGCTGCAACGTCCTGATAAAAACGTCCGCCTCTTTCACTTGGTAAGTTACGTAAATTGAACACATGGATAATTCCCGCTGGTCGGAGTTCAAAGTTCTCTTTAACTAAGTTTAAGAGAATTTCATCATCTACTTTACCCGTACCAAAGGTATCAACAAAAATGCTAACAGGCCGAGCCACACCAATGGCATAACTTAGCTGTACTTCACACTTTTGAGCCAACCCAGCCGCAACAATATTTTTAGCAACGTAGCGAGCAGCATAAGCAGCAGAACGATCTACCTTTGTAGGATCTTTACCGGAAAAAGCACCGCCCCCATGTCGAGAATAACCACCGTAGGTATCAACGATTATTTTCCGTCCTGTTAAACCAGAATCTCCTTGAGGTCCACCAATAACAAACTTACCAGTGGGGTTAACCAAAAACTTGGTTTCCTGACTTGGCTTAATAGTAATATCACCAAATATAGGTTCTACTACTTCCGTCCACAGGTCAGCTTTAATCTTGTCATGTACCTCGGCATCATCGCTAATATCCCCAATAGTAGCTGTATGTTGGGTAGAAATCAAGATAGTATCAATACCTACAGGCTTTCCATCCTCATAGACTACCGTAACTTGGGTTTTACCGTCAGGACGCAGGTAAGGGAGAATACCAGCCTTGCGAACTCCTGCCAATCTCCGGGCAATGCGGTGTGCTAAACTGATAGGTAAAGGCATAAGTTCTGGAGTTTCGTTACAAGCAAAACCGAACATGATACCTTGATCACCAGCACCAATTTTATCAAATAGTTCATCACTATTTTCTGTCCGGCTTTCTTTGGCTACATTGACACCCTGAGCAATATCAGGTGATTGTTCATCCAATGCTATTAAAACACTGGCACTATTCGCAGAAAAGCCGTTATCTGCGTCAGTATAGCCAATTTCCGCGATTTTTTTCCGAGCAAGATGGACATAATTAACATGAGCTTTGGTGGTAATTTCTCCAGTAATTAGCACCAAACCAGTATTAACTACAACTTCTGCCGCCACACGGCTATGAGGGTCTTCTGCGAGTAGCGCATCAATAATCGTATCAGAAATTTGATCACAGATTTTATCTGGATGACCCTCTGTAACTGACTCGGAAGTAAATAAATAACGACGAGACAAAGGAAATTCCTCCTGTGAAAATTTTTTGACTTAATTTCTGAAATCATAACAACATTTGCAGTTTTCGTGATTAGGTATCTTCTATTTCAGTATTAAACAATTTAGATGTAAATAAAATTTATCTAATTACGGATAAATATAGCAGCTTCCAATTAGACATTGGTGAAAATTAAATGTCCCTTTCCTAGAAGCCTTATCAGGAATAAACTTATCTGCGTTTATCTGCGTTTATCTGCGTTTCATGCCTGATTCCTGTACCTATGAGGATGGAAGGTAGTATATTTGAAATCAGTAACACCAATTCTGACAAACTCCATTAATATTAAATTAAAAGCCCAAAATCAAAGCTACCTTAGCTTCCACACCCAAATAAAATATATTTACTTTGACAACCATATTTCCACTAAATAAATACGCCTTAGCATTGCACACCACCACACCAGAACTAGGTTTGGCAATTAGCAACTTTGCAGATCATACCCAATCTCAAGTTTGGAATTTAGGGCGTGACCTATCCAGTCATATCCATCAATACTTGATAGAACTGATTAAACCACGAACCTGGGCAGACTTGGAATTTATCGCCGTCAGCCAAGGACCTGGTGGTTTTACAGGAACTCGCATTGGTATTGTCACCGCTCGTACATTAGCACAACAGCTAAAAATTCCAGTATTTACCATATCTACTCTGGCCGCAGTAGCTTGGCAAGAACATACCTTACACAACCATTCTAGTTTTGCGGCTGAAATTAAAAATACTACTCCCCTACCGCAAAATTGCCAATATCCAATAATTGCAGTAGAAATGCCAGCACAAAGGGGACAGACTTTTGGTGCTATTTATCAACCAACCCCTGATAATTCCGGTCTTACGGCCTTGTTGCCAGATACAGTATTCACCCCAGCCGCATGGCAAGAAACCCTTGCTAATTGGCAGACCAGTTATCAGTTAATTTCGGCTACATCTCAATTAGCCGCCACTGTTAACAGTATTTTGGAATTAGCTTATTTAAATTGGCAGCAGGGTAAACACCCCCATTGGTCCGAGGCTCTACCCTATTATGGACAGCATCCCATAGATTGACTAATTTAAAAATTTGTCTAACCCTTACCACATAAAGCTTATAGCCAAAATCAGAAATTAAATTCACCCGACTTAAAAAAAAGTTTTGAAAAACCCTTGACAACAACCGGCAGCATTGATATATTG
>NZ_KE384607.1:64519-66620 GCF_000426905.1 Dolichospermum circinale AWQC131C | reverse complement strand
CCATACCTTCTCTCTTCAATCTTATACTCTTTTTGTCTCATTCTTAAGTTAAACTACTATATTTCCCCAAATCAAGACGGAATTGAGCAAATTAGCCAAATTTTACAACAACATCCCCACATCACCACCATTCACATCCTTTCCCACGGTTCACCTGGATGCTTATATTTAGGCAATAGTCAATTAAACTTAACTAATATTCACAATTACACCCAACAGTTACAACAATGGCAACCTCAGAATATTTTACTATACGGTTGTAACGTCGCTGCGGGGGATGCTGGAGAAGAGTTTATTCGTAAGTTACATCAAATTACCAACGCCACCATTAGCGCCTCCACCACAAAAACCGGCAATGCAGCATTAGGGGGAAATTGGCAGTTAGAGGTGAATATTCCCATTACAGATGTAGAGACGTTCCATGGAACGTCTCTACATTTGTCAGATATTGTTGCAGACACCCTCACCAGCTACCAGGGAGTATTTGCACCCACACTAGTGGGCAATTATGATACTTCTGGCTATGCTTATGGTGTGCAAGTAGTCGGTAACTATGCTTACGTAGCTGATGATGAATCAGGACTACAAATAATAGACATCAGCAACCCCTCTACCCCCACCCTCAAGGGCAATTATGTTACATCTGGCGCTGCTTATGGTGTGCAAGTAGTCGGTAACTACGCTTACGTAGCTGATGGTAATTCAGGACTACAAATCATTGATATTAGCAACCCCACAACCCCCACCCTCAAGGGCAATTATGATACATCTGGCTATGCTCAGGGTGTGCAAGTGGTGGGTAACTACGCCTATGTAGCTGATAGGTATTCAGGACTACAAATAATTGATGTTAGCAACCCCACAACCCCCACCCTCAAGGGCAATTATGTCACAACTGGCGGTGCTTGGGGTGTGCAAGTGGTCGGTAACTATGCTTATGTAGCTGATTATTATTCAGGACTACAAATAATAGACATCAGCAACCCTACAAACCCCACCCTCAAGGGCAATTATGATACATCTTACTATGCTCAGGGTGTGCAAGTGGTGGGTAACTACGCTTATGTTGCTGATTATGGTTCAGGATTACAAATAATAGACATAAGCAACCCCACAAACCCCACCCTCAAGGGACATTATGATACATCTGGCTATGCTTTAGGTGTGCAAGTAGTGGGTAACTACGCTTATGTTGCTGTTAATGAATCAGGACTACAAATAATAGACATAAGCGACCCCACAAACCCCACCCTCAAGGGCAATTATGATACATCTGGCTATGCTCAAAGTGTGCAAGTAGTCGGCAACTATGCTTACGTTGCTGATTATGAATCAGGACTACAAATCATAGACGTGAGTGAGTTTACTAACAAAGCACCCACTAATCTCACACTCTCCACCAGTACGATTGCGGAAAACCAAATTATTGGTACAGTAGTGGGTAATCTTTCCACCACAGATCCAAATACAAGTGACACCTTTACCTATAGTTTAGTCACTGGGGAAGGTGCAACGGATAATAGTTTATTCACTATTACCAATAATCAACTTAAAACCAACTTTGTATTTGACTTTGAAGCCAAAAACAGTTACAGCATTAGAGTTAGAACCACAGACCAAGGGGAGTTATTTTTTGAAAAACAATTAACCATTGGAGTAACTGACCTTAACGATAACGAAAGTTTCACCACCACAGCCCAACAAGATATCATAGATGCTGACTATGGAGAAGACACCATCACCAGCACTTTTGCCAATTTACAACAAAATGACACCATCAAAGGTGGTAATGGCACAGATACCTTAATTATCACTGGAGGAACATCTAATGATCTTATCTCCATAGATACCAATAACACCACCAATCAATTAGATATTCCTGGGACAACAGTATTCGGATTTGAACGCTTTGATTTAACTAGCTTTACAGGTACAGTTAGTTTTGATGGTACTACTGGTAATGATTGGATTAAAGCAGGTACAGGAAAGGATGATTTAACCGGTGGAGACGGTAATGACACTCTGAACGGGGGAACAGGTACAGACCTTTTAATCGGTGGTAAAGGAAATGATACCTTTGTCGTAGACAATATTGGTGATA
>NZ_KE384607.1:63768-64335 GCF_000426905.1 Dolichospermum circinale AWQC131C | reverse complement strand
CTTAATGGTGGTTTAGGAAATGATACTCTCATTGGTGGTTTAGGAAATGATACCCTCATTGGTGGTGCTGGTAATGACTCTTATTATGTTGACAGTACAGCAGATATCATCACAGAAAATGCTAATGCAGGAACAGATAGCGTTTTCAGCACCGCAGCAACTTACACTCTCAGCACCAATGTAGAAAACCTAACGTTACAGGGAACAACCGCTATTAATGGTACAGGTAACACCCTCAATAATAATATTACAGGTAATACTGGTAATAACATTCTCACAGGTAATGCGGGTGCTGATACTTTAACTGGTGGTGTGGGTAACGATAGCTTGTATTTGGGTTTAAACGATAATGTTGTAGATAACGTTAACTACGTTCTTGGTGATGGTACAGATACAGTTTACCACTTTGTGCGCGGTGTCGGTGGCGATAAACTGAACTTTACAGGTATTGCCAATTTTGATGTGATTACATCAGGTACTTCTACATTAGTGCGAATTGGAGATGGTATTATTGGTAATGCTGGTTTTGGTACTGGTCAATTATTAGTTACCTTATCTGGTACATCT
>NZ_KE384607.1:40374-63665 GCF_000426905.1 Dolichospermum circinale AWQC131C | reverse complement strand
TGTCGCTTAACCCAACCTACAATTATCACAAAACGCAAAAAAACCGCGAAAAATTTGCTTTTTAGGTATTGACAAAGGATTTGAAATATGTTATCCTCATCTTGATAAGGAAGAACTATCTTAAATTATTTATAGTAGGGTGTGTTAGCGATTAGTAACGCACCATTGTTAGAGAACTTGTGTGTAGCATAGCGATCGCCATATTATAGCTATATAATAGACATATCCGGTAAAGATTGTAGAGCCGAGAAAATCCTTTCATCCTGGATATCCTGATATGGCTAACGCCACGCTTCGCTATCAGACATCACCGTACTGATTTCCTCAAGTTTAGCCTTGACTACACCACTGCTGATTAATGTAGCAGCTTTATCTATACCTGCTTGCATATTTGGAGAAATACCACTACGCCATAAATAAAAACCACCATTCCACAAAGCTGTTTGCAGCATTTCGCCGGCGTTTCCTGTTAAAACCCCTTGCAAATCATTGATTAGTTCTGCTGTAGTAGTTAGAGGCACATTTTTAGTTATAAAACCATATTCACGGGGTACGAGTTGTAACCGAGTTAATTCATCTGGATTTAATGAAGATAAACTAATAATAGCTGTGCGATCGCGTGGTAAATCACAACTACCCTCTAAACCTTTAATAAAAGTATATTTCCTGACTCCACGTAACCCTAAAGCCACTTGAAACATTGCTTCTGTAGGGGGATGAACAAAACCAGCAATAATGTGAGCATCACCAGCGTAGGGACACCAAATTAACTCCATGGTTGCTAATGGTGGACGTTTACCCAATTGCTCACGATATGACCACAAAATTTGATTGAGGGGAAAATGCTTTGGGGTGTAAACAAAGCCAATTCCTGTGGCTTCAAAGACCTGCTGGGTTTGTTCTAGTGTTAAACTAGTCCAATCTATTCCTAAACCTTGCCAAATTTCGATTAAAGGTAGACCATATTTTGTCGGTAAACGATCTCCTCCGTGCATAATTACAGGTTGTCCCGCAGCAGCTAATAGTAAAGCCGTAATCACATTAATCGGTGCAGTACGAGTTCTGCCATCATAGGGTATACCTAAAATAATTACAGGTTGTCCTATTGATTGCAACTTGGGACCGATTTCATAGTAAGCGTCTAACATTCCTGCTAATTCTGCTCCCGTGGGACGTTTAATACGGTGAGCAATTAAAAATGCACCAACTTGTACAGGTGTAGCTTCATTTAATAACATCATTCTTGTAGCAGTAGCCGCTTCATCACGGGTTAAATTTTCTGATGTGTGATTTCCGCTACCTATTTTTTGGATAAATTCTCTAAAGTTAGTCATTAGTCAGTTGTCATTGCGGGAATATTATTCTTGACAAGTTGCCAAAAGTGTTGTATGGGAGGAATCTGGAGACGGTCGTGAGTGGTCACCATTACTACCCGACGAGTCAAACCAGAATTATCGGCTAAATTGCTATTTTCGGCTAGGGGACGAACCGCAAGGGTAGGATCATTTCTAGATTCTATTAATGCTGACTGGGGAAGTAAAGCAATCAGTTCTCCTTGACGAACTACTCCCCGAAAGGCCTCTAAGGTATTTACTTCTAAAGCCGCGCTGAGTTTGGTTGACTTACTTTCAAATTTATCCTGAATGAGACGCTGCATCCCATAACCTTCTTTAAATACTACTTGACGATAGCGAACTAATTCTAACCAAGGGATAGATTCATATTCAGATAGGGGATGATTAGCTGCGACTAAAACCTCTATTGGTTCATCGTATAGCACTTCTACCGCCATTTCCTTGCCTGTGATTAAAAAGCGATTGTGCATAACAATTGCTAAATCTACTAAACCATCTTTGAGAACTTTTAGCGAGCGATCGCTTCCTAAGGAAGTTACCCGCAATTGTACCTCTGGGTAATCATGGCAAAATTTTTGTAACACTGGTGGTAAATAAGAAGCACAAACAGAATGAATAACTGCAATACATAATTCTGGTTGCTTTCCTCCGATTAACTCCGTTAACTCTTGTGTAGCAGATTCCCATTCTTGACAAATTTTCTGGACACGGGGGAGTAAGCGTTCACCGCCTAAAGTTAGTTTAGCATGGGTACTGCGGTGAAACAGTTCTACCCCCAAATTTGCCTCTAGTCCCTGAATTTGTCTACTAATGGTAGATTGAGTCACACCACATTGTTTTGCAGCTTGTTGAAAACTGCCAGTTTGTGCGATCGCCAAAAAGGCTTGCAACTGCTCTAAACGCATTTTGATTTAGCCTGATGATACATAATAAACTTAACGGATTTAACCCGTTTTCAGTATAATTTTAATTTAACTAATTTTTCATTTAGTATTTACTTTATAGAAATAAATTAGTGGAAATACTAGCTAATAAGTGATTAGTTACTCTGATATATCTGATAAAGATGATTGAAAAAGGTTTTCCGTCAGAAACCCTGGAGGGTTTCTGAACATCTTAAACTGTTTTCACGAACACAGAACCAGCTTCGATCTTTGTTTGGTAAGTTTTCAGGGGCTTTTTAGCAGGACTCCGTTTGAGTTTACCATCACGAGCAAACTCTGCACCATGGCAGGGACAGACAAATTTATTTTCTTTTGCTTTCCAGTCAATGGTACAACCTTCATGAGAACAAGTAGGATTAACAGCGATTAAACTTTTAACATCTTTCGATGTTCCCACCACCAATACTGCACCAATTGGCGAATTTTCCGCCAATAATTGACCAGTTTTGTCTAATTGTGCCACAGTACCCACCTTTTGCCAGCCTTTTGTAGCAGTATTAGATGTAGAACTAGGTGCTGCGGTTGTTTCAGGAGAACAAGCCGCAATTGCTACAGGTAGGGAACTAGCTAAAAAACCCAACCCCACCCAGTTGATAAAGTCACGACGTTTCATAATTGCTTTTAATAATACCTCATTTATCACCAGTTAATATATTACAGCTATTACAGCAAGTTTAGCTTTCCTTAATGTCTGTACTTCATAATACCGGTAACTGCTGTAATACCGCCAAAGTAATCCCAGTTTTGCATTTTAATATCTTAAGCTGTTGTGCATTTAACTTGTATAAAGTGGATAAGCAAGATGTCTATGCCACAATACCTAAAAATATTTAGGTTATACAATTTAGCCGCGTAACAGCTTAGTCCAATCAAACAACCTTAAAGCTTTTATTTCCTTTTTTAGAAGCATTTATACATGAGATAAATTTTCATCATCATACACAAAATCGTAGAAATTTATACAAGCTCATCTAGAAAAACACACTTCTACTCCATGCAATTAAAGCAACTACTATATCCGTTTTTTGCAAAAAAACTTGATTTTAGTAACCTAGTATACGAATTATTCTAAAAAATCGCACTAAGTTATCAATATCGCAACTGTTACAAACACAAACCAGGAAACTACTATCAGTTATTTCCCCAAAGTGGTAAATACAGAAGTGATGAAAGGGTACACAGTTAATTAAGTCCTGTCTGCCGAGAAAAGACTATGATAGATACAGCAGCTACCACAGAAAAACTGAATAAATTTGAGAAATTCAAAGCCGAAAAAGACGGACTCGCGGTTAAGAACGAAATAGAACAGTTCGCACAAATCGGTTGGGAAGCAATGGACGAAAATGACCTTAACCATCGCCTAAAATGGTTAGGTGTATTCTTCCGTCCAGTGACCCCCGGTAAATTCATGATGCGAATGCGGATACCTAATGGTATTCTCACTAGCAATCAATTATCGGTTTTAGCAGAGGTAGTACAGCGTTACGGTGACGACGGCAGCGCTGACATTACCACTAGACAGAATATACAACTACGCGGCATAAAAATTCAAGATATTCCAGATATCTTTAATAAATTTAACAAAGTCGGATTGACTACTATCCAATCTGGGATGGATAATATCCGTAATATTACAGGTGATCCTGTAGCTGGTTTAGGCGTAGATGAATTATATGATACCAGAGAATTAGTCCAGCAAATCCAGGATATGCTGACTAACAACGGTGAAGGTAATCCAGAATTTAGTAATCTTCCTCGGAAATTTAACATTGCAATTACTGGGGGAAGAGATAATTCAGTTCATGCAGAAATTAACGATTTAGCCTTTATTCCCGCTTTTTTGACAAATCAAGAGCAAATACCAGTCTTTGGCTTTAACGTCATTGTCGGTGGTTTATTTTCTGCTAAACGTTGCGAAGCGGCCATTCCTTTAAATGTTTGGGTATTACCGGCTGATGTTGTATCTTTATCCAAAGTCATTGTCGAGATATTTCGAGATCATGGTTTACGCGCAAACAGACAAAAAGCCCGGTTGATTTGGCTACTTGATGAGTGGGGTATAGAAAAATTCCGCACTGAAGTAGAAAAGCGTTTTGGTAAATCATTATTACCCGCAGCAGCAAAAGATGAAATTGACTGGGACAAACGGAATCATTTAGGAATACATAAGCAAAAACAAGCGGGATTTAACTACGCAGGTTTAAATATTCCCGTGGGGAGATTATCCGCTCATGATATGTTAGAAATTGCGCGGTTAGGGGAAGTTTACGGAAGTGGAGAAATCCGATTTACCGTCGAGCAAAATGTTATTATCCCCAACATTCCTGATCAGAGGTTAACACAATTTTGTGCAGAAAGTATATTAGAGAAATTTGCAGTTAACCCCGGCCTATTAATGGGATCATTGGTATCATGTACTGGCGCACAATTTTGTAATTTTGCCTTAATAGAAACCAAAAATCGCGCCTTAGAAATGATTAAATCATTGGAATCCGAATTAACCTTATCAAGTCCAGTGCGAATTCATTGGACAGGATGCCCAAATTCCTGTGGACAACCCCAAGTAGCAGATATTGGCTTAATGGGAACTAAAGTCCGTGAAAATGGGCAAATGTTAGAAGGTGTGGATATTTATATGGGTGGAACAGCGGGGAAAGATGCACATTTAGGAACTTGTGTTCAAAAAGGTATTCCTTGCGAAGACTTACAACCCATATTAAGAGATTTACTTATTCACAACTTTGGTGCAAAATTACGAGAATCAGCAATAGCTTAACCTCATAAACTAGATATCAAATCATCTGCGTTTATCTGCGTTTATCCGCGTTTTATAAAGCATTAATTTTGGCAATTTAATCATTGTCAATTGATTGTCATAACCAATATTTCAATTATTTTGTGAGCAAAGAAAATGCTAAAAGGACTATTTTCGCTTCAGGGACGTTATCGGATTTTACATCAGACATGGTTTGCATTTTTCTTAACATTTGTTTGTTGGTTTAACTTTGCACCCTTCGCAACCACAATTGGTAAAGAATTACATTTAGCGCCAGAACAAATTAAAACCTTAGGAATTTGTAACCTAGCATTAACAATTCCCGCGCGGATTATTATTGGGATGTTATTGGATAAATTCGGTCCAAGAATCACCTATTCCCTATTATTAATGTTTGCGGTTATTCCCTGTTTAGCCACAGCATTAGCCCAAGACTTCAACCAATTAGTAATTAGTCGTTTATTAATGGGAATAGTTGGTTGTGGGTTTGTTGTTGGTATTCGCATGGTAGCCGAGTGGTTTCCTCCGAAAGAAATGGGAATTGCTCAAGGTATTTATGGTGGTTGGGGTAACTTTGGAGCATTTGGAGCAGAATTTGCATTACCAACAATTGCAATTGCAACTAGTTTTTTAGATGGTGGTTTATCAAATTGGCGTTTAACGATAGCATTAACAGGAATTATTACCGCAATTTACGGATTATTCTATTATCAAAGCGTGCAAGATACACCCCATGGTAAAGTTTATCAGAAACCCAAGAAACATGGCTCATTAGAAGTAACTTCCATCAAAAGTTTTTGGGCGATGATTGTTTCTAATTTTGGTTTAATATTCGCCTTGGGTTTATTAGCTTGGCGCTTAGAACAAAAGAAAATTCATTTTCTCACACTCAGCCAAATGTATATAGTTTGGATTTTCTTAGCAGGATTATTTGCTTATCAAACTTACCAAGCATATCAAGTCAATCAAGAATTATTAACGGGACAAAAAACCTACCCAGCAAATCAACGTTATCAATTTGGACAAGTAGCATTATTAGAATTTACCTACATTACCAACTTTGGTTCAGAACTAGCAGCGGTTTCCATGCTACCTGCATTCTTTGAAAAAACCTTTGGCTTAGAACACGTTCTTGCTGCAATGATTGCATCTATTTATCCGTTTCTTAACTTATTTTCTCGTCCCAGTGGCGGTTTAATTTCTGATAAATTAGGTTCGCGTAAATGGACAATGACCATTATTTCCGCTGGGATTGCAATTGGTTACTTAATGGCACATTTCATCAACAAAGATTGGCCTATTCCCCTCGCAATTGCAGTCACAATGTTTGCTGCTTACTTTGCTCAAGCTGGTTGTGGTGCAACCTATGGAATAGTCCCATTAATCAAAAAAGAAGTAACCGGACAAATAGCCGGAAACGTTGGTGCTTACGGTAACTTTGGTGGCGTAGTTTATCTAACAATCTACAGCTTAACAGACCCATCAACCCTATTTGCCACAATGGGAATAGCCGCCATGATTTGCGCCTTTATGTGTGGATTCTTCCTGAAAGAGCCAAAAGATTCATTTGCATCAGATAATGAAAATGAAGCAGAAATAATTAATCACCAATCTGTTTTAATAGAAGAATAATTATCTCACACAGAGGCGCAAAAGTAAGAAGATAAAAACTAGAAATTAACAATATTTCTCCTCTTATAAAATTATCTCTGTGTCCTCTGTGCCTCTGTGGTTCGTTTATCATTATCATAACCTTGCGCCTTTGCTCCTTAGCGTCTTTGCGCGAAATAACTTTTTAAACCTGCAAATATTATGACAGAATTTACTAAAACACTTTGTCCTTATTGCGGTGTTGGTTGCGGTTTAGAAGTTTCTCCACCGGCCCAACATGGAAAAGCCACAAATCGAGATGATCAAGGAATTCCCATTTGGCGAGTTAGAGGTGATAAAACCCATCCTTCCAGTCAAGGAATGGTATGTGTTAAAGGTGCAACTATTGCTGAATCCTTGGATAAAAATAGATTGTATCATCCTATGGTACGCGATGCTTTAAATGAAGAATTTCGGCGGGTAAGTTGGAATGAAGCTTTTGATATTATTACCCAACGGATTCAAACATTGCGATTAAATCAAGCCACAGATTCTATCTGTATGTACGGTTCTGGACAATTCCAAACTGAAGATTATTATATTGCTCAAAAGTTACTCAAAGGTTGTTTAGGAACTAATAATTTCGATGCTAATTCCCGGTTGTGTATGTCTAGTGCGGTATCTGGGTACATTCAAAGTTTTGGCTCTGATGGTCCTCCTTGTTGTTACGATGATTTGGAATTAACTGATTGTGCTTTTTTAATTGGCACAAATACGGCGGAATGTCATCCAATTATTTTTAATCGCTTGGAAAAATATCATAAAAAAAATCGTCGTGTTAAAATAATTGTGGTTGATCCTCGGCGCACTCCTACCGCAGAAGCAGCCGATTTACATTTAGCTATTCGTCCAGGTACAGATATTGATTTATTAAATGGTATTGCCCATTTATTAATGAAATGGAATTATATAGATCCGGTTTTTATTGATGATTGTACTAGCAATTTTCCGGCTTATGCGGAAGTAATTCGCCATTATTCACCGGAGGTTTTCGCTAATAGT
The DNA here is from genome assembly GCF_000426905.1 of Dolichospermum circinale AWQC131C. Classification (NCBI taxonomy): domain Bacteria; kingdom Bacillati; phylum Cyanobacteriota; class Cyanophyceae; order Nostocales; family Aphanizomenonaceae; genus Dolichospermum; species Dolichospermum circinale. The sequence goes on along the minus strand of NZ_KE384607.1, from coordinate 55,938 downwards.
TGTGGTATTAGTGTTGAAGATTTAGAAACTGCTGCTAAATATTGGGGGCAATCAAAATCTGTACTTTCTTTATGGTCAATGGGTGTTAATCAATCTTCAGAAGGTACGGCTAAAGTTAGAACTATTATTAATTTACATTTGATGACCAAACAAATCGGTAAACCTGGTGCTGGTCCTTTTTCTTTGACTGGTCAACCTAATGCTATGGGTGGTAGAGAAGCGGGAGGTTTATCACATTTATTACCAGGTTATCGGTTAGTAAAAAATCCACAGCACCGCGCAGAAGTTGAGGCTTTTTGGGGTTTAGAAACAGGTCAAATTTCCCCTGTTCCGGGTTTGACTGCTTGGGAAATGATCACTGGTTTAGAAACTGGAAATGTGGGTTTATTATGGATTGCTGCTACTAATCCGGCTGTGAGTATGCCAGATTTAGAACGGACTAAAAAAGCTTTATTAAAATCTCCTTTTACTATCTATCAAGATGCTTATTACCCAACAGAAACATCAGCTTATGCTCATGTTTTATTACCTGCGTCCCAGTGGGGTGAAAAAACTGGAGTTATGACTAATTCGGAAAGAAGGGTAACTCTATGTTCGGCTTTTCGTGAACCACCCAGACAAGCAAAGCCTGACTGGGAAATTTTTGCAGAAGTGGGAAAAAGATTAGGTTTTGCTGATAAGTTTAATTTCCAAAATTCGGCGGAAGTTTATCAGGAATTTGTCCAGTTAACTCGTCAGCGTCCTTGTGATATGTCGGGTTTAAGTCATGGGTTTTTAGCTGCACAAGGTCCAACTCATTGGCCTTATTCACGGGGTAGTAATTCAGAAACTAAACGTCTATATACTAATTTACGTTTTCATACTCCTGACGGACGCGCTAGATTTGGTGCGTATTATTCTCAAGGACTCGCTGAACCACCTGATCCCAACTATCCTTTTATATTAACTACTGGTAGATTATACGGTCATTGGCACACACAAACACGCACTGGCAGAATTGAGAAAATTCGCAAACTACACCCCCAACCATTTATTGAGATTCATCCCCGTGATGCTGCTGGTTTAGGTATTATTGATAATCAGTGGTTAGAAGTGCGATCGCGTCGTGGTACAACTAAGTTCCCTGCTAAAATTACAAAAGCTATTTCTCCGGGTACTGTCTTTGTCCCTATGCACTGGGGTAAACTATGGGCTGATGACGCTGAAGCTAATACGCTTACTCATTCAGAAGCCTGTCCTGATTCCCTGCAACCAGAATTAAAGGCCTGTGCTGTGCAATTAATCCCCATTGCTGTAAAATCTAATATTAAAAGTTATCAACTTCAATCGTCCCTATGGTAAGCTGTTGCTCATACACTAATTTAACTGATAACTAATTCAAGTCATAGGCGATTATCAATCGTTATGATTATGTTTTTAAATATTCTGGAAAACAGAAAAGTTTCCCACTAGTTTAAAATTAAGAAACTTCAAAAACTTTTAATTGGTGAATTTTTAATTTTTAATTGTTTATCCCCTAGATTTATCTATGGGATTTTTGTTTATTTATTCCTAATTTTTAAAAAGGAGCGCCCCATGAGAAAGTTAATTAAGGATTTTCTAGGACTTGCCAGCGATAAAAATTTCATACACATAATTGAAATTTTCGAGGTAATAGTTTCAAAACTGCTATCTTTATTGATGATAGTAGTAATATTTGCCACACTTCTTGACTTGGCAATCTTTGTTTTTAATGAAATACTTTCTCCAGAGGAAGGTCGTTTTAGTCAAACATTGTTTAAAACTTTTGGCTTATTTCTTAATGTCTTAATCGCTTTAGAAATATTAGAGAATATCACGGCTTACCTGAAAAAGCACGTTCTACAAGTCGAGTTAGTTATTGTTACTTCTTTAATTGCTATTGCTCGAAAAATTATTATTCTTGATTTGAAAGTTACTGAAGGTATAGAAATTATTGGCTTAGGTATTGCTATTCTTTCCTTATCAATTAGTTATTTGATAATTCGGAGTAGTAATTCTAGAAAAGAAAATTAAATCAGGACTATTCTAGAATACTCCTTGGGCTAGTAGTCGGGGATCTGACATCCTGGCTTATGCAGTTTTTTACTATCACCTATTTGCATATTCTTGTGTAAATTCTGTTTTGATTTTGTATTTTGAGTGGAAACAAAGGGAAGGTTAGTGAAGCTATAGTATATTTATTTAGCAATGGTGCAGCTGTAGAGCTAAAGTACAAAATAGAAAACGCCTAGCATTGCTTTAGCCCTCAGCCACGCTCCCATAAAGCTAGAGAATCTGTTTAGACACCCTCACTAACTAGATGACAGGCAAAAAAGTAGGGGCAACCCCCCGTGGTTGCCCACAGAATGCATTTCTGCGGCTGGTGGCGAAAACGACTGCGCCACGCGAGCTATCGGTTGAAGTTTCAGAGTCAGTATCTCGCTACTGGTTGCTTACTGGCAAAGAAATGGTAATTGGGCGTGACCCTAGCTGCCAAATTGTCTTGGATGCCATGATATACCGGATGGTATCTCGTCGTCATGCGGTAGTTTCCAGTGTTGAACAAAGGAATGGCTATTATAAGTGGATAATTTGCGATTTGAATAGCGCCAATGGGACTTTTGTCAACGGAGAACACTTAGAAGGATGTCAAGAATTACTTATGGGCGATCGCATTTCCCTGGGTACTGATGGACCACAATTTATCTTTGAGTATGAGATTACTCCTCCACCAAAGATGATAGACCTGAATAAAGCTACAGTATTATCCTCTGTTAATCGCCCCAATTCCTCTTCCAAGCAAGATTCTGTCAGCTTTACACAATTATTTCCGATTATTTCCACTGGTAAGGACTTAACCCGGAAAGCTTACTTAATACCGGGAATCTTGACGGTAGTTTTTGTCGTGCTGATGTTTGCTACCGTAGGTCATCCCCAAGCCAATCAAGTAATTGTAGGATCTTATATCGCCTTTGCGGCTTACTACTTTGTTTATCAACTTTGTGGTAAACCTAAACCTTGGTGGGTACTTCTAGCTGTAGCATTGAGTACAATGTTAATTTTACTCAGTCCTCTGTTACATTTATTTATTAAAGTGTTCCGAGATATCTTACCTGGCTCCTTGAACCCTGGATCTCAAAATGAGATTACCTTTACCGAATTACTAGTACGGATGTTTTTTGGGGCAGGATTAATGGAGGAGTTGCTAAAAATATTACCAGTATTAGCAGCCTATCTGATAGGAAAATTATTACCATCACCCTGGCGAGAACGAATTGGGGTTTGGGAACCTCTAGATGGTATTCTCTTAGGTACGGCTTCCGCTGTGGGTTTTACTTTACTGGAAACTCTTGGTCAATATGTACCTTTAATTTCTGAAAATTCTGGTCAGTTGGTGGGTTTACAGCTACTAATTCCCCGCATTTTAGGATCTGTGGCTGGACACATGGCTTACAGTGGTTATCTAGGCTATTTTATTGGTTTGGCTGTGTTAAAACCCCTCAGAGGAAAGCAAATTCTCTCAGTAGGTTATTTGAGTGCCTCTGGACTTCACGCTTTATGGAATGCTACAGGTTCTATTAATGCTTTTTTGTTGGTCGTAGTTGGTGTTTTATCTTATGCTTTTTTAATGGCTGCTATTCTCAAAGCACGAGTATTATCACCAACCAGATCACAAAACTTTGCTACCCGCTTTCTTGACCCAAAATAAACTATGGAAAATCAGGGTCTAGGGTTAGATGTTGAAAGATATTCTAGAGCATAATTAGCGATCGCTAAACTAATTTTAGCTTGTTCTATTTCTGATAAATTGGACCAATCTCGATTCTCCAAGCTTTTGATTACAGATGTCAATTTATCTGATTCACCACTTCGCATATAATAAGCAAAAGGACGGGCTAAAACAAATAGATCGTCTCTGTCCCAATTGGGTAATAAAGTTTGTACACATTCTACTAGTTTTTCACTGGCTGATTTTTCTACCATCAACAGTTGAGTAGCTTTTTGCGCGATCTTTGTGAGTAAGACTTCAGGGATCACCGAAAAAGCATTTGACAAAGCTTTTTGCAGATCATTACCTGTATTATTCCTAATATTTTCAGTTTCAAACTCAGTTTCAACCGCAGTTTCCCGCCAAATCTTATCTAAATTAAGATAAAAATTATTGGCACTTTCCATCAGTTCTATGGCTGAGAAATCCTGCCAGTTAAACTGTTGTTCTAAATCATCAAAATAATCCTCTGAAGCTACATCAGCCGGATTCCATGGGTAAACAGCATCTTCAGATTCTAGCAGTGCTTCTAGTAGTTCTAAATCGAGAGCATTGAAGTCGTTAATATTTTTCATTTTCCTGTCATTATTCATTCGGTCTTGTTGATAGCTACAGCCTCAAGAATTAAGTTTTCGTATTAATTCAATAATTTATTGATATTATTCACGAATAAATTCCCAAATTTCACCTTTAGCACTACCAAACATTAACTGCATTCCCGATGTTAAAGGTACTTCTTCTCGCAGGATCTGTTGCCAACCGTTGGGGCTTAAATACCAGGTAGTTCCATAAGTAGATACATCTTGTAGGTAATAAATTGTACTCAATGTATTTTCATTTAGGGTAGTTCGGCATAATATCTTCGCGTGGTGTCTAGAAATATAAATTTCCGGGATCACAATATCATTATCCCTGGTGCGGCCAATGCGGGTGACTCCAGGACCTAATAACCAAGTTTTCCCTCCGGGTGAGAGCGATCGCATACAAGCTGTCTTTACAGGCGAATATATGCGAGAATCGGGAATTTCTGTAATTCCTTCATCTACGCTTTTAATCAGTTCTCCATCAAAATCAGGATGGAGGTAGAGAACTGGTAATGTCCAAGCTGGTTGATTGAATTTATACAGTGTTAATAATTCTTGTCTCGCGGTTGCTACTGCTTCATCAATGAATTTGCCCCGTCGTAGTGCTTCCGCAAAAGCTTTAATAAAACTATGACTTTCTGTATCAGTAATTTCATCAAGCATCCCTAATACAGCAGGTACACCATGACGAATCAGCACCTCTGCTAAACTACTCGCAGGTATAACTTGATCATTGATTGCTGCTGGTCGCGCTCCCCAACAAGCGTTAAAAACTCCCAGTTTTACACCTGTACGAGTGAGGACATGAGCTAATTCTATGCCATTAATTTTGTCTCCAGTTCCTAAAAATAATAAGCCTCCATCTGGGTCTGGTAGTCCGTGTCCCGCATAAAACAAAACATTATAAGCCTTGGTTTCTAACTCCTGAATTAACTCTGTCCTAGTAGGTTGTATCAGTGTTTTCATTGTACAAGGTGCATATTCTGAGGCGGTTTTTCCCACAGGACGATCTTCTAATAAGATCTTTTTCAGTAAGGACGCTTCCTGATCTAGTTGTAATTTATGATCACGTCCTAACACAACCAGAATATTTAAAGCTTTATCAGTTCGTAAATGTGATAAAGGTTCAACTTCATTGCTGGTACGACTAAATAAAATATCCTGGGTTAGAGATATAGCCGGTTGTCCGGCTTTGGGCTGCATAATTTCCCAAGGTAAGGCAATTAGGTCAGGATCACGGATTTCCAAACGAAAGCGTAATTGCCTTTTTTGACCCGTAGCCATACCCCGGCTACGTTCCCAACTACTAAGAATCACTCCATCAAATACCCACTGCCATAATTTGATCCCCAAGGATTGCATCAAACGCACACTGTAAGGACTGGTAGTTTGACCTTCCACGGCTGAAATTTCAGATGGGGATAAGCTAACTGATGGAAAAGTTAAAGCATGGGTAATATCTAGCGGACTATTACTGGCAAACATTTGTCGCCATTGTTGCCAAACTTGATTAAGTTCGGCGGAAAAAACACAATCACGGAGAACATAGCCACTGGGATAGGGAGCTTTAACTACCCAAATGACGAAGTTATCTGTACCAGTATTGACTAGACGGGCGATCGCTAAATTCAGACCGGACATGGTAATTGCTAATTGGTAACTGGTAACTGGTAATTGCTAATTGCTAAAATTCCTACCTCTTCCCTGTTCCCTGTTCCCTGTTCCCTCTTTCCTGTTCCCTCTTTCCTGTTCCCTCTTCAGTTTGTATTTGACTAGCTGGTGTGGTAGGAGAAGAAGTTGTTTGTGGTTCTGATTTAATAACTTGCTGTTTCAACTTGTTTGCTAATAATAAACCAGATATTAATCCTAATCCCACAATCACAACTAAGAATATTGGTAATAATGCCGAAAATTTAACGGTCTTATTTTCCGTCATCACTTGAGTTTTCTGGTGATCATCTAATGGATCTGATTCTGTGTCAGCTAAAACCTGAGAAATATCTACTGTAACTGTTAAATCTGGTTCAGAATATTTCACATCATAATGTACTAAAGCAATGGTGACATTATCATGTCCATTTTTAGTATTAGCAACTTCTATCAGTCGTTGTCCAACATTTTCTATACTTTTTTTATCGGACAAAATAGGTAATATTTCTGATTGCCAACATTCTTCCACTCGGTCAAAATCGCTCAAACCATCGGATGTCAGTAAGAAAACAGCATCTTCATCAATAATATAGCGTTGTGATGTGGGGTGTAATGAGCTACTTTTGCTCATTCCCAAAGCCTGAATTAAGGATCCAGAACCACTGTGTTGCAATGCTTCTCTATAAAGCGCGTAACCTAAACGAACTTCACGGGAAGCGACATCATCATCTAAGGTAATTTGATGACAATTATGACGAGTAATCCAATAGGCACGACTATCACCGACATGAGTAATATAGATTTCATGGGTCATAGGTAAAGCCATGACAACAGTTGTCCCCATGCGTTGTCGTCCTTGACGATGTTCGCTATCGTTCTGTTGGCTGATTTTGTCATTACCGGTTGCTACTGCTTGTTCTAAATGAGAAAGTAGCATTGAGGGATTTATTTGATCATCGGTAACTGGAATCAGTTCTTTGACTTCTTGGACAATAGTTTCAATTGCTAAATTAGAAGCTACACTACCTCCCTCGTGTCCTCCAATACCATCACAGACAATTGCCAGGGCGTTATTCTGGGGCAGTTTAGTCATCAAAGTGTCACCCGGAGGGTAACAAGCATCTTCATTTCGTTGACGGACTGGACCTGAGTCTGTTTTAGTATAAATTTTAATAGTAGTTGTTTGGAATCTTGCTAATTGCTTCAATCCCTGATCTAAAATTTGAATTAATCCGCTTGATGACTTAATTTCTCCCTCCATCAGCAGCTTACACACTTCTTGCATAAAAGGAGCAATATTTGGTTTGGCATTTTTGAGGAGTTGCTGCCAAAATTCTCCCAATTGAGATAATGTCGGTGTGTTTTCTCTATCAAAACGCAGTTCTAATAAGCGAACTAATACACCTTCGACTCTCAATACATCACCATTTAAAAGTGTTGATGCTACACCTTGTCCGATCAATGGTTGCCATAAATTTGCTAATTGCCATAGCCAATGAATTTGGCGAATTGATGAGGCTTCAGTCCAGGCATCATCTAAACTGATGCACAGACTTGTTTTAGTAATACTCGGATCAACTATTAATGGCGGTTTTTCTAATAACAATATTTCTGTTTCGGGCTGCCCATGACCTAAATTGAGGATTCCATAAACTTGGGGTATATGGGGACGATAGGGAATTAATTTCAGATAAGGTCTAATTTTCCCTAAATCCTCTAATTCAGGGATTTGGGGCAATAACCCAGGTTTGATATCTAAAAGTATAGATTTATTAATGACTAAATAGCGATCAGCTAGAATAGATCCAGGATCCCTTGGACTGAAATCATCCCCCACAGCCCAGAGGTAACGCTTAGGTAAGGGTGTGGAACACTTCTCGCAAAATTTGTGGGTGAGGGGATTAGCAAATTGACAATATTCATTTGGGCAGCAGAGCGTTACCGCATCATTTTCCATAGTTTTCCCACCGGTTCTGCAATTGGCATTTTTTTTAACAGTATTTGGTAGCGGCTTATGATACCGCCTATATTTTTTTTAACCCACAGCCCAATCATAAATGCTATTGTACTGGGAATATGTAGCTATATCAGAACTAATTTTCAACTTATCACCAAAGTTTAACATAGCCGGCGAATTAGATTCGCCAGGGCTAGGTAGATATGTACTAAGTTTATTGATTCTCTACAACTGCAACTTGAGGTAGTCCCATGCTGTAGTTAGTAACGCGACTAGAGAGATTGTAGCTAATTTCACCTTTTTGGAGAAGCGATCGCAGATAATGTTCTAAATCTGAACCAATGCGACGTAAGTTGTAATCGCTTAGGTCCTGGCCACTAGATGCTTCTACCAGTTGATCAAATTGACGATAAACTTTTTGTAGGGCATCTTCGTTCCAGTTAAATTCATTGTCTGGATCAACGTCTAGTGTCAAGACTTGATTACTGGGAATCAGTTCATAGGAGTCCATTTCCGCCGCAAAAATGCGAATATGACGGGTTGTGGACTTAAGCAGCATTGGGTTATCCATGAGGGTGTAAGAGTTTGGCTGAATTACACTGCAATTATTGTAACAATAATACAGACGTTTAGGCCTTGGTGGGGCTGAGAATTTTGGCAATTGATTTTTTCTCTGTATGTGAATGTTCACACAACATTTTTTGATCTTTTTGCTGATCCTGCTTTTTTATGATGTATATGTACTTGATATTATAGTGACTTGAGCAAAATTTTTAGTTTTTACCCCATGGGGTAGCTTTTCCTATAATTATAAATTGCTTTGATCAAAGGAGCATCTTGATGACAATTATTTAAGTATGACAACGTAGCAAAAATAAAGATAATAATATTTCTTGACGTTTTGAACAAGTTGATGTAAAAAACTTTAACAAGGACTAATTAGTTTTTTACAAAAACTTTATGGGATAACAGATCAAAAACTCAATAATAGTTCATGGCCTCCATGAGCCATAACTGATAAAGAAACATCGAAAAACAGTAACATATAGCTAAAAAAAGACAGGGGGAGTCACATAGAATGCCAATTTGGCGTTGGAGAATTGATGTAGAAATGTATAAAAATATGGCCATGCCGCCCAAGCTATCAAAATCTCAAACGTGGGAAAATTCTTATCTTCAAAAACTTTCAATTTACAAAAGTATAGGGAAAGTATAAGTAATTTTTCTGGAGATCTAGTCCATCACCCGTATGACCAATAAGTAGAGGAATCTTGAAAACTATGAACTCCAAAGCATTACCGCGCCAAATCAATCATCTTGAAGTCGGTGTTTATGAGTGTGAAATTCACCTCAAGTTCCGCCTAATTGAAGAAAAAAGTCTGTTAAGCGATCGAGAGCAACTGTTACAAGTATTACTAGAAGCTTTAACGGAAGGGTCTGATGAATTTTTAGAAACCTTACAAGCATCCGTAAAAGCTCAGGAAATATCAGAGTTTAAGGCCTCCCCACAAATGCGTCGCCAACTCATGCGCTTACGCAATTTTTCCGATACTATTCCACAATAGTAATCGTTGTAATTTTGCATAATCACCAACCTGATTTAGAGCTTTGAAGATTAACCTTTTCAGAGGTCTGGACCGGTTTTTGCCAATCATCAGTTGGGTTGGAAACATGAAATTGGGTCTACATATCACTGTGATATCAATATTCACCAGCCAGGAAAATTCTAGCTAGTAATCTGTCACAGGGTGTTACTATTTCCTGAGAAAAAATTATTTATCCAGGTGCATTTTACCATTTACTTACCAATTAACTGCCATCGTCCGCGTGGTTTACTTAGCTAGGCCATGTTCTAGCGCGAAACGAACTAACTCCGTACGGCTATTAGTACCAGTCTTACTAAATAAACGACTCACATATTTTTCCACATTGCGGACACTTGTTTCCAAGCGTCGAGCAATTTCTTTGTTCATCAATCCTTCGGCTACTAGGTTTAAAACACTTTGCTCTCTAGGAGTCAAATCTATCTTAAAAGGGGCTGGGGATTGGGATATAGAACTTCTATGAGTTAATAGTATTCTAATTTGAGCGATTTGATTAGCCAATTCGGCAAGATTTGGAGTTTCGTTCTCCTCCCCAGAAGCGGAGGTTTGAGCGCTGCGACGAGCCAATAAATTTTCGACTATGGCCACTAATTCATCAGGGTCGAAGGGTTTGGGTAAATAAGCGTCAACACTCGCTTTGTAGCCTTGAATGCGATCCCCTGTCATACCTTTAGCAGTTAAAAACACCACAGGTAAGGCTTGAAAACGGGGATCATCGCGCAGTTGTTTGAGGAACTGATAGCCATCCACCTGGGGCATCATAATATCAGAAATCACTAAATCAGCGGTGTTCTCTTGCATCCAGTCCCAACCTTCACGGGCATTACTGGCAGTTTGAACCCTAAAACCGCTTTCTTGTAAGTATTCTTTAACGGCTTCCCGTAACCCTGGTTCGTCATCTACCAGTAACAGTTGTGCTGACATTGAAAATTCCCATAAGTGTACATTCTCCTAATGTAGCGAAATTTGGTAAAGATTGGCTACTAGACGAAGAGAGCATTCTCAATAAGTCTAGAATTAAAATTAACTTTGTTCTCTAATTTTACATTTTATCTAATCTGTGACTACTACACCCCTCTCTCTGAATTTCTCACAAACTGCTTTAGTCCCCGATACTCTAGGACGTTTTGGCCGCTTTGGTGGTAAATATGTTCCAGAAACCCTGATGCCAGCTTTAGCTGAGTTAGAAACAGCATATCAGCAATATCGCCATGAACCTAGTTTTCAAGCTGAATTACAAGGTTTATTGCGTGATTATGTCGGACGTGCCACACCTTTGTATTTTGCAGAACGCCTTACCGCAAATTATGCCCGTCCTGATGGTACAGGAGCGCAAATATATTTGAAGCGTGAAGACTTGAATCATACTGGCGCACATAAAATTAATAATGCCCTTGGTCAAGTATTATTGGCAAAGCGTATGGGCAAAAAGCGCATTATTGCGGAAACCGGGGCAGGACAACATGGCGTAGCGACCGCTACAGTTTGCGCCCGCTTCGGTTTAGAATGTATTATTTACATGGGTGTTCACGATATGGAACGCCAATCTTTAAATGTGTTCAGAATGCGGTTGATGGGGGCAGAAGTTCGTCCAGTGTCTGCTGGTACGGGAACTCTCAAAGATGCCACTTCTGAAGCCATTAGGGACTGGGTAACGAACGTAGAAACTACCCATTACATCCTGGGTTCTGTGGCAGGTCCCCATCCTTACCCGATGATGGTGCGGGATTTTCATGCTGTAATTGGTGAAGAAACCCGCGCTCAAGCTATGGAAAAATGGGGCGGTTTACCTGATATTCTCTTGGCTTGTGTGGGTGGTGGTTCTAACGCTATGGGACTATTTCACGAGTTTGTTCCAGAACCGTCGGTACGTTTGATTGGTATAGAAGCCGCTGGAGAAGGTGTAACTACTGGTAAACACGCTGCTACACTCACGAAAGGAACAGTGGGTGTATTACATGGTTCCATGAGTTATCTTTTGCAAGATGAGGATGGGCAGGTGATTGAACCACATTCTATTAGTGCTGGTTTAGATTATCCTGGTGTAGGTCCAGAACACAGTTATATGAAAGATAGTGGTCGCGCTGAATATTATAGCGTTACCGATGCTGAGGCGTTGGAGGCATTTCAGAGATTATCTAAATTAGAGGGTATTATACCAGCATTAGAAACTTCTCATGCGATCGCCTATTTAGAAACTCTTTGTCCACAACTTGCTGGTAGTCCCAAAATCATCATCAACTGTTCTGGAAGAGGTGACAAGGATGTACAAACTGCTGCTAAGTTCTTAATTCATTAAGTACAGTTGGGGAGAATTAGGAATACAAGATCAAAAGAACTTGTGAGTAATTTCATCCCCCCAAGCAATTATTTTCCAAGGTGATCAATCATGCTGACAAGCTTTCTTTCCGCTGCTGGTGCGGGTTTTAGTGTTTGTAGATTATAAAATATTAGTATCCATGACATCTATCATTGGATACTATTTTTTATCACCTATTTTAATTTTAATTAGTAGTGTAGTGTAAATAGCATTGACAAAACCGATTCTCTGTTAAGACAAAATATGGCTGCTCTACGCGATGACAATAAACAAAAGTATTATCCAGATAACTGATTGAAATTGTGAAAATTCGATGATTCTTGAGTTTATATTTGGTAAATAGTATCCTGGTAAGTATTCCGATCATCAGAAGATAGGGTATATATCCTATAAATCCATACATTACTTAATTTAAACCTCATGTTAAGACAAACTGCTTTTGGCATCGCTTTAAGTACGCTTGTCCTTGCTAGTGGATATATGACTGCTGCTAATCCAGATAATAGTTCTGCTAAACAAACTGGCCGATATCAGCGTTCATCACTTGTGACAAGTCAAGCCAAAATATCTAATTTTAGTTTTGAAACTAATAATTTAGAGAAATCAGTTTTTACTCAAATTAATCAATATCGAGCAAAACGGGGACTAGGAAAGTTAAATTTAAGCGAAAAGATTAGTCAGCAAGCGAGAATTCATAGTCAAAATATGGCTAGTGGTAAAGTTCCTTTTAGTCATCAAGGATTTGAACAGCGCGTTATGGCTATTCCTCTTAAATACAGCAGTGCAGCGGAAAATGTCGCTTACAATACGGGATATAGCAATCCTGCAAATGAGGCGGTTTCTGGCTGGTTAAAAAGTCCTGGACATCTCAAGAATCTTCAGGGTAAATATAATCTGACTGGCGTTGGTGTGGCTACTAATGAGCAAGGCCAAGTCTATCTAACACAAATATTTTTAAACGCTAAAGTCCCAGGGCGCAATTAAGAATTATTCGTTGGATAATGGTGGTATGAATTATATTTCGCGCCCAGTTACAAAGGAGCAAAGGCGCGAAGGAAAAGAGATTTTTCGGTAATGGTATTATTAATAATAATTTTAAAAGATGCCTCTGGTTTGATAAGAGGTATAAATCGGTTTATGAATTTTGCCTTTTTGACTGGAGTGTTAAAAACAGTATTATGATCTGGCACAATAAAGATAATTTATAGTTGATAACTTCATGATGTTACAGGATTTTCAAGTTGGTGACGGTGATTTAACTGATGCTGCTCTTTCTGAGTATTTAAAAGCTCCAGCGATCGCTGTTGATACAGAAACAATGGGACTTTTACCACAACGAGATCGTTTGTGTCTAGTGCAAATTTGTAACCCGGAAGGACAAGTTACTGCTATTCGCATATCTAGAGGACAAACAGCCGCACCTAATTTAAAAACACTTATGGAAGCAACCCATATCATCAAAGTTTTTCACTTTGCTAGGTTTGATATGGCTACTTTAAGGCACAATTTAGACATTTTTGTTCAGCCCATTTTTTGTACTAAAATTGCTAGTAAATTAGCACGTACTTATACAAATCGTCATGGTTTAAAAGACGTGGTATTAGAACTAGAAAAAGTAGAATTGGATAAAAGCGCCCAGAGTTCTGATTGGGGCAATGCTAGTAATTTATCTGATGTACAATTAAGTTACGCTGCTAATGATGTGCGTTACCTACTGAGTATACAGCAAAAACTTTCAGTTATCTTAAAACGGGAAGAGCGTTGGCAACTAGCCCAAGAATGTTTTCAAACTTTATCCACAATTGTCGCCTTAGATCTATTACAATTCAAAGACTTATTTGAACATTAAATATCTTAGGAACTTATGCAAAGTAGGGGTAATTCATGAATTATCCCTAAATAAGAATAGGTTTTGATTAACTTAGTTAAATATAACAATACTTGCAATTTTGACTATGTTTGGCCTGTAACGGTTGCATTCAGATTGTGATAACTCATTAGACATCTCTAGAAATTAAATGTGCGTAGCCTTAATGTAGAGACGTTCCATGGAACGTCTCTACAAGGGTTTTGAAATCATCAAAAATCATGTTCATACATCAAATCAGCAACGCCTTAATTTGTAAATTTGCGACTGTTCCTAAAATAGACATCTGCGGTCAAAATTGTGGAGATATGACATTTTTTTTAAAAGTCTATTAACAAAAGAATCAAATATTACATATATAAATATTGCTCAATTCCTCAGAACCTTGATAATCATCTTCTCGGCTGCTTTAATAGGTTGAGTATTTGGTGATCAGGTGTAACTAATTTAGCCAGATGATTAAAAATAACGGAAAATAAATCGTCATACAACATTGAATTACCTCTAATCTAGGATTTTGTAAATACTCCTTATGACACTATTTAAACAGTCATACAATATTGAATTACCTCTAATCTAGAATTTTGTAAATACTCCTTATGACACTATTTAAACAGTCATGCAACATTGAATTACCTTTAATCTACATTTTTGTAAATACTCGTTATGACACTATTTAAACAGTCATTTAGTAAACAATTTAAACCTCACATTTTTTCTATTGTTTAGATAAACAAAGTGCCAAATTGGCTTACTAGTTACTGAAAAAATAGTATTCTACATATAATAGTGTCACAAGGGGTATTTACAAAAATGTAGATAGCAAATGTCAGGAGATATTTCAATGTTGTATGACTATTTAAATAGTGTCATAATTAGAGTAGCTGTATTTTCTATTCCTTACCAACAAATGGAATTAGGCATAAAATACTAGGAATTTAGCAATTTATACACTCAATCCGAATCTAATCTATTTAGATAAAAAATTGCCCATGGTATAACAAAAATTACAAAACCACTAATTAATTCACAGATACAGGGTTATTTGAATGTAAACCACTTGCAAATAAACCTCACAGAAAATTAATAAAATTCTCTAATAACCACAAATAATATTGATATTCAATCGAAAAGTTGTCGCTATACTCGAACTTAGATATCAAGGTTATTTACCAAGAGAATTAAATTCTTTGCATATCATCTGTATATAACGGTGTGATATCCGATATCCCATGAATTTCTGGCTGTAATTTGGGATTTAGAGCATTAGAAGTCATGAGTTACAAGACTGATCAAATCAGGATAAAAGTTCCCAAGTTTGATCATCAAGGTCTGATTAATTTTGACTAAAAGATTCTCTATTCTCAGTTATTACAACCTCTTACATTTCAGTCCTACAAGATTAAATCAGGGTTAGTTATGAACTATTCAGCTTCTTATTCTCAGAAAGATTTTCATAGTGTTATCACTCCTGAACAATTCAATCATATCATCGAGGCTATTGCTGATGGTCGGTATTCTTGGGCTTGTGTGCTGATTTTACGTTATATTGGTTATAATCCGATCCATTATATTCCTCAACGTACCTACAGCCGATTAATTAAAGAAAACCGTCAAATTTCTGCATTGGGAACGGCTAGTAAACAAAAAACAAAAGCTGATATTCCAACTTCTGTGAATAGTCCTAATTACAGAGATTTATCTCAACTCGTCACCGCAGGAGAAAGGTAGATTACATTATCAATATCAATGATTTCGGATACCTGTTGTTTTATATCCCATACTAACTTTAGTATGGGGTATTTTATAGTAT
>NZ_KE384607.1:35202-40336 GCF_000426905.1 Dolichospermum circinale AWQC131C | reverse complement strand
CCACAGAGGCACAGAGGTCACGGAGAAATGAGGATTTGAGAGATATTTTGCGTAAGTCCTGGTATGGTAGGAAATTGGTTTGAATATTAGCCAATAGATAGATTAAAATTATGATAATTTTTGCCAAGCTAGAAGGGAAGCGGGGTTATCTCTTTAATTAAAATATAAAACAATGGCTAAAATATTACAGTGCAATGCCGATATTTATCAAATTGATGTCAAGTTGCTTCTGGAAGATATGACTCCAGAGGAAACAGAAGTTTTTTTGGGGGGTTATTGCTATATTGATTTATTCAAAAATAAGTTAAAAAAACAAAATATCGTTGGAGATGATAAATACAGCAACCAGAAAATTAACAGTGTAGATAATTCCAAAAAAACTTACTTTAATGGGGTATCTATACCCAGAAAAGGAAACACTGTGATTATATACGAATAATATAAAGATATAAATAATATAAATATGAAAAATAAAATTTTTGCCACTATAGACGGTAATGAAGCTGTTGCTAAGGTCGTTTATCAATTAAACGAGGTAATTGCTATTTACCCTATTACACCATCTTCACCTATGGCTGAATGGTCTGATAGTTGGATGAATGAGGGAAAACCGAACATTTGGGGAAATGTTCCCTCAGTGGTGCAGTTACAGAGTGAGGGGGGGGTTGCTGGTGCTGTACATGGGGCTTTACAGACGGGTTCGCTGACAACAACATTTACAGCTTCCCAGGGATTGATGTTAATGCTCCCAAATATGTATAAAATTGCAGGAGAGCTTACACCTACAGTATTTCATATTGCGGCGCGATCGCTGGCAGTACAAGCGCTCTCAATTTTTGGAGATCATAGTGATGTCATGGCCGCGAGAAGTACCGGTTTTGCTATGTTGTGCGCTGCTTCTGTACAAGAAGCCCATGATTTTGCCCTTATTTCTACACGCGCAAGTTTAGAATCACGGATACCTTATTTACATTTTTTTGATGGTTTTCGCACTTCTCATGAAGTAGATAAAATAGAAATATTAACAACTCAAGACTTACAAAAATTCATTCCCATAGAGTTAGTAATTGCCCATCGTTTACGAGCTTTAACACCTGATAACCCGGTATTACGAGGAACGGCACAAAACCCTGATGTTTATTTTCAAAGTAGGGAAACGGTAAATTCTTTTTATTTAGCTTGTTCAGATATTACTCAAAGGGTCATGGATGAGTTTTTAGAAATGACGGGAAGAGAATATAAAATATTTGATTATTATGGACATCCAGCAGCAGAAAAAATCATTATTCTCATGGGTTCTGGTTGTGAAACTGTCCAGGAAACTGTAGATTATCTCAACCAACGCGGGGAAAAAGTTGGAGTAATCAAGGTGAGATTATATCGTCCTTTTGATGTCCAAAAATTTATTAATTCTCTGCCGAAAACTACCCGCAGTATTGTGGTTTTAGATAGAACAAAAGAACCGGGTGCTATTGGTGAACCTTTATATTTAGATGTGGTGACAGCCTTAGCAGAAAACCAAATTAATCAAATTAAAGTTGTTGGTGGTAGATATGGTTTATCATCTAAAGAATTTACACCGGCGATGGTAAAAGCAGTATTTGATAATTTAGATATTGACATCCCGAAAAATCATTTTACTATTGGCATTAATGATGATGTTACACATACTAGTTTAGGATATAATCCAGAATTTAATATTGAAGCGGATAATATAGTCACGGCAATTTTCTACGGTTTGGGTGCAGATGGTACAGTGGGTGCAAATAAAAATTCAATTAAAATTATTGGAGAAGAAACTGATAATTATAGTCAAGGTTATTTTGTTTATGATTCTAAAAAATCCGGTTCTGTAACCGTTTCTCATTTGCGCTTTGGATCTGAGAAAATTCGCTCTCATTATTTAATTACGAAAGCCAATTTTATCGCTTGTCATCAATGGGATTTTTTACAAAAATTTCCGGTCTTAAAAGAGATAATTCCTGGTGGTACTTTTTTATTAAATGCACCTGATCATCAAGATGAAATTTGGAATAAATTACCAGCTTCTATACAACAAGAGATAATTAATAAAAATATCAATTTTTATGTGATTAATGCCTATAAAGTCGCTCGTGAAGCGGGAATAGGTGGACATATTAACATAGTTATGCAGGTTTGTTTCTTTGCTATTTCCGGTATTTTACCAAGAGCAGAAGCTATTGCTAAAATTAAGGAATCTATCCAGAAAACCTACGGTCAAAAAGGTGAAGAAATTGTCGAATTGAATATTAAAGCAGTTGATAAAACTCTGGAAAATCTTCATCAGATTATAGCCAAAGCAGCAAAAACAGAACTATCATCTATTTCCGAAAATATACCAGATTTTGTTCATAATGTATTAGGTAAAATCATAGCCCGTCAAGGAGATGATTTACCCGTGAGTGCATTACCAATAGATGGTACATATCCCACAGGAACATCTAAATGGGAAAAACGCAATATTGCAGCAGAAATTCCTGTTTGGGATAGTGACGTTTGTATTCAATGTGGTAAATGTGTAATGGTGTGTCCTCATAGTGTAATTCGCGCTAAAGTATATGCAGCAGAAGCATTAGAAAATGCACCAAAAACTTTTAAAAGTACAAATGCGAAAGAACATGATTGGCATAATTTAAAATTTACCATTCAAGTAGCAGCAGAAGATTGTACAGGTTGCGGTATTTGTGTTGATATTTGTCCTGCAAAAAATAAGGCTGAACCTCGCAGAAAAGCCATTAATATGGAAGCACAAAGACCATTGCGAGAACAAGAGCGAGAAAACTGGGATTTCTTCTTAAATCTTCCTAACCCAGATCGAAAAAATTTGCAGTTGCATCATATTAATCAACAACAAATGCAAGAACCTTTATTTGAGTTTTCTGGTGCTTGTGCGGGATGTGGAGAAACACCCTATATTAAATTAGTAACACAATTATTTGGCGATCGCATGATCGTCGCTAATGCCACCGGTTGTTCATCTATCTATGGGGGTAATTTACCCACCACTCCTTGGACAAAAAACGCCGCAGGTAGAGGTCCAGCATGGTCTAATAGTTTATTTGAAGATAACGCCGAATTTGGGTTAGGTTTTCGCATTTCTATAGATAAACAAGCAGAATTTGCAGCCTATTTACTTCAACAACTTGCACCAGAAATAGGTGAAACTTTAGTAACAGATATCCTCAATGCTGAACAAAAAGATGAAGCAGATATTTATGAACAACGAGAACGAATTTCTATTCTCAAACAAAAATTAGATCAACTTCTTGAATCTATAACCAAAAGCAATCTCAAATCCCAAATCCAAAATTTAAAATCCTTAGCTGATTATTTAGTCAAAAAAAGTGTTTGGATCATTGGTGGTGACGGTTGGGCTTATGATATTGGTTATGGTGGTTTAGATCATGTAATTGCTAGTGGCCGCAACGTTAATATTTTGGTATTAGACACAGAAGTTTATTCTAATACTGGAGGTCAAATGTCTAAATCTACTCCTAAAGGTGCAGTTACAAAATTCGCAGCAGGTGGTAAAAGAACAACTAAGAAAGACTTGGGTTTAATGGCTATGACCTATGGTAATGTTTATGTTGCTAGTGTAGCAATGGGTGCAAAAGATGAACAAACTTTAAAAACTTTTTTAGAAGCTGAAGCTTATAATGGTCCATCCTTAATTATTGCCTATAGTCATTGTATTGCTCACGGAATTAATATGAGTACAGCAATGCAAAATCAAAAAGCCGCTGTGGACTCTGGACGCTGGTTATTATATCGTTATCACCCCGACCGCATTAAACAGGGGAAAAACCCCCTACAACTCGATTCTCGCACTCCTAGAATACCAATAGAAAATTCCATGTATATGGAAAATCGTTTTCAAATGTTGACGAAAATTAATCCAGAAACAGCAAAACAACTCTTAAAAGAAGCACAAGTTGATGTTAACAATCGGTGGCAAATGTATCAATATTTAGCCGCAGGAAAATTACAGGAAACCTAAATCAGAACTCAGGAAAATGAAGAAAATCATTAAATTACCAAATTATTAACCCAAATTATTAACCCAAATTATGAATTTAACTACCACATATTTAGGCTTAGAATTAAAATCACCTTTAGTTCCTTCCGCTTCTCCACTTTCACGGGAAATTGATAATATTAAAACCATGGAAGATATAGGCGCTGGTGCTGTAGTTATGCACTCATTATTTGAAGAACAATTAACTTTAGAAAAATCCCAACTTCATCATCATCTCAGTTATGGTACAGAAAGTTTTCCTGAAGCTTTAACCTATTTCCCCGACATAACTAATTTTCGGGTAGGACCTGAAGAATATTTAGATCATATTCAGAAAGCTAAAGAAACAGTAGATATTCCCATTATTGGCAGTCTTAATGGTTGTTCTGTTGGCGGTTGGACTAAATATGGTAAACTCATGCAAGAAGCGGGGGTATCAGCACTAGAATTAAATATTTATTATGTTCCTACAGACCCAGATTTAATAAGTGCAGAAATTGAACAGAATTATATTGATATTCTCACATCTGTGAAAGCCGCAGTCACCATTCCTGTAGCTGTTAAACTCAGTCCCTATTTCACTAATATGGCAAATATGGCCAAACGTTTAGATCATGCCGGTGCTGATGGTTTAGTATTATTTAATCGCTTTTATCAACCAGATATTAATTTAGAAATTCTAGAAGTTGAACCTAATGTATTATTAAGTACCACCCAAGCCATGCGTTTACCTCTGCGCTGGATAGCCATTCTCTATGGTCATATTCACGGTAGTATCGCTGCAACTAGTGGTATTCATAATGCTCAGGATGTAATTAAAATGCTGATGGTCGGCGCAAATGTTACTATGCTTTGTTCTGTATTATTGCAGAGAGGAATTACTTATATCCAGTGTTTAGAAAAAGACCTGCGTGAATGGATGGAAATACACGAATATCAATCTGTACAACAAATGCAAGGTAGTATGAGCCAGTTAAATTGTCCTCATCCAAGTGCTTTTGAACGCGCTCAATATATGAAGGCTTTACAAACTTATAATCCAGATTCTCGTAGAGTTTATACAAAAAGTTAGGTAATAGGTAATAGGTACAGGACTTG
>NZ_KE384607.1:14480-35192 GCF_000426905.1 Dolichospermum circinale AWQC131C | reverse complement strand
TCCTCATTTCTCCGTGACCTCTGTGCCTCTGTGGTTCGTTATTCCATGAATCTTGCGTAAGTCATAAGGTAATAGGTAATAGGTAAAAACTAACAAATAATGAAAAAACGTATTGGTATTCTTACTAGTGGTGGTGACTGTCCTGGGTTAAATTGTGTGATTCGCGCTGTTGTCAGTCACGCAATACAAACTTATGATTGGGAAGTAGTGGGTATTCCCTACGCGACTCAAGGACTGCTAGAGCGGAAAACCGTCCCTTTAGGTATCCACAGTTGGAATTTGCACGGTATTGACCCGCTGCTGAACATGGGGGGAACAATCTTAGGTACTATTAATCAAGGGGATACCTTAGCCCATGCTGATGAAATATTATCAGGTTATGAAGCGATCGCTTTAGATGCTTTAATTGCTATTGGTGGAGATGGTAGTTTAAATATTATTCACCAATTAGCAGTTTTAGGTAATTGGCATTTAGTCGCTATTCCTAAAACTATTGACAATGATGTCGCTTTGACAGAACGTTCCATTGGCTTTGATACCGCAGTTAATACTATTGTTGATGCTATTAATCGGCTTACATTCACTGCTGCTAGTCATGACCGAGTAATGATTATCGAAGTTATGGGACGAACAGCCGGACATTTAGCATTATACTCAGGAATTGCCGGCGGTGCTGATGTGATTTTAATTCCTGAAGTTCCCTATAGTATTCAGGGTATATGCAATCACTTGGGGGAATTACGCCATGGTTGTGATAGCCAAAGCGATCGCTGGTACAGGAAATTTGCTATTATTGTCGTAGCTGAAGGTGTATCAGTTTCTGCGGAAGATACAAATAGTGCCTCTAGTTGTATGATTGATAAATGTGGTAAAGGTCAGTACATTGCCGAAAAAATCGCTAATTGTAGTAATTATTTAATTAATACTAGAGTTTCCGTCTTAGGACATATTCAGCGCGGTGGTATTCCCTCAGCTTTGGACAGACTCACAGCTACTATGTTCGGTAAAGTTGCGGTTGATTTAATTGCTCAAGAACAGTACGACAAAATGTTAGCTTGGCAAAATGGAAAAGTTGTCACTTTCCCCATTGAAGATGTTATCAATCATAATCCCTCCCTTGTTGATCCCCACGGTGATTTAATCCAAACCGCTCAATGTTTAGGCATTTATATTGGTGAAGAAGTCTAAGTAGTCTAATTTAATCTCTCAATAACAATATCAACTTGAGCGGGCAAGATGCCCACACCACAAGATTTTTGTCATTAATATCTGTAACTCTTGAGCGGGCAAGATGCCCACACCACAAGATTTTTATCAAAAATGTTATTTTCCGGCTTCCGCAAGTGCTTCTAAATGAAAAGCCACATTTTTAAGTGCCATTTGAATTTCGTTACTGTAACCAATACTTCTCCACCTTGGGGTTGTGGCATTGTCTAGCGCGGTTGTATCAAGGTATTGTGCAAAAACTATCAGTTTTTCGGTGTCTGTTGCTGCTGTTGCCAAATTTTCTAAAAATTCTTGAGGTGTCATAGATTTGCCAGAAAAGGGTAAAAGTCTCAGAAATCAGTCAATTGTATGAGCATAAGTTCTGTAATCTCAAAAATCTGTCCAAAATATTCAAATATTCATTCAAATATTCATTCAATCACGACTTTACTGCTGTATTCAAAACCGTAGTCAGGACTTTAGTCCTGTATTCAAAACCGTGTAACACTGATCAAGGCTAAAGCCCTGACTACAGACAGAGGACAAAATTTAATTTTTCTAGTAATTCTTGATTGGTATAGGGTTTTAATAAAATCGCGGCAACTTGAGCTTCATTATCTGGTTCTATATTGCGCCCACTACAAGCAATTATTTGCACTTGGGGATTAATTTTTTTTAATTTGTAAATAGCAGTATTTCCATCCATTTCTGGCATCATTATATCCATTAATACTAGTTTGATTTTGTCCTGATTTTGGATATAAACATCAATAGCTTCTTTGCCATTTCTAGCAGTGATAATTTGATAATTGTAGCTTTCTAAAATGGTTTTTGTAACTTCGATAATTTGCGCTTCATCATCTACCAATAAAATCACCTCTCCCCGTCCCTGATACATTTTATGATCATCGGATTTTAACAGTGAAATTTCCTGGTTTATTGATGGTAAAAATACCTGAAATTTGCTGCCTTTTCCAACTTTACTATCAACATTAATAAAGCCCTTGTGACTTTTAATAATTCCTTGCACTGTTGATAGTCCTAATCCTGTTCCTTTACCAAAGTCTTTAGTAGTAAAAAATGGCTCAAATATTCTTTCTACTATTTCCGGTGACATTCCTATACCCGTATCCCTAACAGTAATAACAATATAATTCCCAACTTTAGCATGACAATTTATTTGCTGGATCTCCTGATCAATATATAAATTTTCCGCAGAAATAGATAGATGTCCACCATTGGGCATAGCATCAGCAGCATTAACGACTAAGTTCATTACTACTTGATGCAGTTGGGTTTTATCCCCATAAACTGGAAATAGTTTGGGAGAAAGATGGGTAGAAAATTTGATAGATTTGGAAACTGTTTGTTTGGCAAACTGTATAGTATCCTTAATCAAATCATTAACTTGTAAAATCGTATATTTACCTTCAACTCCTTTAGCAAAGGATAACAGTTGTTTGACTAAAGCCGCTCCTTGTTTGGCATTATTTTCAATGATTGTCAGCATTTGTAAAACACGATTATTTTCTTGAGGAAATCTAGTTTTAAGTAATTGAGCAGATCCTAAAATCGGAGTTAAGATATTATTGATATCGTGAGCAATACCACCAGCTAAAATACCTATACTTTCCAATCTCTGAGCGCGGAAATACTGCTGTTGCAGTCGTTTCTTTTCTGTAATATCAGTATCTACCGTCAGAATAGATTTAGGGTGGCCATCAGTATCTAACATTAATGTCCAGCGACTTTGAACAATAATTTCCTCCCCTAATTTTGTTTTTTTGTATAATTCACCCTCCCAACTTCCAGAGTTAAATATAGTTTCCAGGGCTGCTATCTCTTGTTGATTATCATTGGAGTTATAGAAAATATCCTTGGTATTTCTCACTAAAACTTCCTGACTTTGCCAACCATACATCCTTTCTGCTCCCTGATTCCAAAAGATGATTTGAGATTTTAAGTTTCGCACTAAAATTGCATCAGTAGCAATATCTAAAAGAGCAGCTTGTTCCGATATTTTCCGTTCTGTTTCCTTGCGGTCGGTAATGTCTCTAGTTGTGGCAATCATTCGTAGCGGCTGACCATTTTCATCATAGTGGAGTTTAGCCCTAGTACCCAACCACCTGAGACTACTATTACTAGATATCACCCGATATTCACAGGACAAATCAACTCCTTTCTCAAAAGTCTCATGCACACAATGACGAAAATGCTCACGATCTTCACTGTATATTAAATTGAGAAATTCTGCGTCTATAGGAGACAAAGCATGACCAGATAGACCACACATTAAACCCATATTTGGAGACCAAAAAACCTCATTCTTTTGGATATGCCAATCCCATATCGCTGTATTCCCCGCTGCCATTGCTAAACTAAGTCGTTCTTCGCTTTCTTTTAATGACTGTTGAATATTTTCCCGTTCAATAATTTCCTGTTGTAATCGCTCATTAGCGGTTATTAATTCTGCCGTACGTTCCGCTACTTTGATTTCTAAAAGGTCACTATTTTGACGTAGTGCAGCTTCTAATTTTTCCCGTTCATGCAGTGCAGCGTGCTGTTCACTAACATCAGATATTGACCAAAGAAAACGAGTGCTTTTATTTAGATTATCATACAGAGGATTAACTCTGACTTTGCCAGGAAAGGGTAAACCTTGACGAGGACGTAAATACATTTCCCATTCCTGTAAATTCTGCAATTTCCTTAACCTGGATACAAAATCAAAACGGTATTTTTCAGCAATATACACCACTAATGGCTTACCAATAAGTGCCTTTTGAGGGACAGATAATAAGAATGATGCAGCTTGATTAGCTTCTTGAATAACACCTAAATGATCAGTTACAAAATAACCATTAGGTGCAAATTCAAATAAATTTTGATAACGCAGTCTTTCTGCTTCGGTAATTTCCCGAGAAAGGATCAGTTGTTCATTTTGTTGACGCAGTTCCTCTTCCGCAATTTGCAATTCTTCTAAGGTTTCTTGAAGTTCTTCATTAATTTTTGGATTACAAGGAATTTGTTTTTCTCCCGACGCTTGCAAAGCATGAGAAATTTGCCCACGAATTACTTCTAGTTTTTGATTAACTGGGTTGTGTTCTGTGGTTGATTCTGCAAAATTCTCCCTTAATGCTTGCATTATACTAACTATTTCTTCTATATTTAAGGCTTGTAATAAGCTCTTCTCTGTGATGATACCTATTAATTTTCCTGCGTTATCTACTATTGGTAAATGCTGAATACAATACTGCTCTAAAAGGGTGAATACTGTTAAAATATGCTCAGATGATGATGCCTTTAAAGTAATTAGAGGCTGAGTCATCACTTCAGCTATTTTTACCTCTGATAGGTTGATATTTAAGGTAATTACTTTCAATATATCTTTGATTGTAAATATTCCTTGCAACTCGTTTTGATTTAATACTAGAACATAGTCCTTTGCTTTTTTAAGTGGGTTATTAACTTGATAATTTGGTGATTGATTTATTAAGTTAATCGCATCCATAACACAACTATCAGAACTAATAGTTAAAGGAGAATAATCAATGATTTGACTTAAACTAGGTAAGTTAATAAAGGGCTGGTTAAAACCATTATTTAATAAATCCATTGGTTTGATATTATGGGTAGATGATGTTGTGACTAATTTCATACCTGTAAAAGCCTAATAATTAGTAGCTAATCAATTTGATAGGAATACTTTAATTTTGGAGAATTAAAAGATTTATTTCTATCAAAACATTAGGTAAAATCTGGTACAATTTGGTAATAGAGATATAATTCGATTATAAACTTCCTCCTTAGATTGTAACCTGAAAACTTGATATATAAAGTTTTAATTTTATAAATATTTCCCATAGTGAGCATTCATAATTACTATACATAGTTTTGTGAAGACATCCGCGGAAAGGAAGATTGATGTTGAATTTTTTTCATACCAATTACCAAGAATGTAAAGCTCTTAACTGGGGTGTTTTCTTAACTTGGTGGGCTTGCATTCTGGTGAGGACATCATCTAAAATACCCACAGCTTCAACAATATAAGCACCTTTATTCAGCATGACACATTCTGCTCGTTCCGACATGGCCGCATCGGTAATTTCTGCCCGTGAAGGCATTCCATGTTTGACGAGATTTTCTAATACTTGGGTTGCCCAAATTACGGGTATATGGGCAGCTTCGCATAACCATAATATTTCCTCTTGAATTTCCGCTAGACGTTGATAACCAATCTCAATAGCTAAATCTCCCCTAGCAATCATAATTCCAAAGGGTTGTTTACCTGCGGCTTGAATAATTAATTCTGGAAGACTGCTAACGGCTAGGGGTGTTTCTATTTTAGCAACTATGGCAGGTATGGGAGAATTTTCTGGTAATCTGGCTGTTAATTCCTGTTGTAAAAGCTGAATATCTTCAGCAGTTTGTACATAGGAATAGCCGATAATATCAACTTGATCAGCATGACTAGTAATAAAGTCTAAATCCTGCTTATCTTTTGCCGTCAGGGAACTCAAATGCAAATCAGTGTCAGGAAAATTGATGCCTTTTTCTGGTAAGATCTTTTCACCTTTAAGCCTAGCATGGGTGATTTTTAACCATACGCCCTGGGGTGTAATTGACTCTACATAAGCGCCAATACGTCCATCATCGATCCAAACTATTGTGCCAATTTTGAGTTCTTTTAATACCTCTGGAATTGTACAACTGACTTGAAAATATTGAGAATTAATTGCAGTTGGTAAATCCTGGGCTAGGAGGAGAGATTCACCTTTAAATATCCGCTGTTTAGGGCTGGGGGTAAGGGCAGATTTAATTCGGGCTTTGGGACCACTCAAGTCCATGAGAATTTTACAGACAGATCCCAATTCTAATTCTGCTTGTTTGACATGATTAATCATTGCTAACCATTCAATAGATGTATCATGAGCGCAATTTATCCTAACACAGTTTGTGCCTTGACGAATTATATTTTCCAGAAATTGATAATTAGTCGCGGCTTCATTTGGTAACGTCACCATAATTCGGACGCGACGCTTATCTATCGTGTTACCAAATAAATCTTCAGTATTTTGTTGCAGCAAGCGATCGCCCTCAAAAAATAATTCCAAAGGAGGATGTATAATTGTTGAGTCTTGTTCTGGGCGACAAACTGCCTGTAAGGTGGCAATGACAGCATCTAAAGTCGGTAAAACCTTAGCCTCTATCCTCCCTAAAGATGATAAACCCCAGGGCATTAAGGCCGCTTGTAGTTCTCGTAAATCGTGTCTTCTCAGTGCTAGATAATAGGCCAGATTGAGACTACTTTTAATGAAAGATTGACGGTGAATTTGCTTTTTCCATTGTTGAAATATTTCTGTTCCTTCTTCACTAATAGATTGACGAAGTTCCTGTAATGTGGTAAGCAAAATACAGGGATTAGATAAGTCTAAATCTAGATTTGTTGTTTGCATATTGGTTAGTTGTCAGTGGTAAGTTGTTAGTTGTAAAACTGTTACCTATTACCCATTACCCATTACCTATTCCCCATTACCTATTCCCCTTTTTCTGCTTTGGCAATTTCTAACATTGTTTTGATCACAGAATCAGGATTTAGACTAATAGAATCTATACCTTGTGCAACGAGGAAACGAGCAAATTCTGGATAATCACTGGGTGCTTGTCCACAAATACCGATTTTGCGGCCATTTTGTTTAACTGTAGTTATGGCTTTTGCTATTGTTCTTTTTACAGCTTCATTGCGTTCATCAAATAAATGTGCAACTAATTCAGAATCTCGATCTAATCCTAATGTTAATTGGGTTAAGTCATTAGAACCAATAGAGAAACCATCAAATACTTGGCTAAATTCATCAGCTAATAAAACGTTACTGGGTAATTCGCACATGACGTAAACTTCTAAGCCATTTTCACCTTTAACTAAGCCATTTTTTGCCATTTCTGCTAATACCTGTTTTCCTTCTTCGGGAGTACGACAAAAGGGAACCATCAAAATCATATTGGTTAAACCCATTTCATTTCTTACCCGTTTCATGGCTTGACATTCTAATGCAAAACCTTGACGATAACGAGGATCATAATAACGAGAAGCACCACGCCAACCAATCATCGGATTTTCTTCTTTAGGTTCAAATTGTCTACCTCCTAAAAGATTGGCATATTCATTACTTTTGAAATCAGACAATCTGACAATTACAGGTTTAGGATAAAATGCTGCCGCAATTGTGCCGATACCTTGGGCTAATTTAGTAATAAAAAATTCGGCTTTGTTTTCATATTGTGCCGTTAATTCGCTAATTTTATATTTGGCAAGTTCGTCTTCTAATTTGTCAAAATGTAATAATGCTAAAGGGTGGGCTTTAATATGGTTAGCAATAATAAATTCCATTCTTGCTAAACCAACACCATCATTAGGAATTGCTGTCAAACCCAGGGCTTCTTCAGGATTACCTACATTCATCATAATTTTAGTACGGGTACGGGGTAAATTATCTAATGGTAATTCTTGAATTTCAAACTTTAATAAACCCGCATAAACTTGACCTGTTTCCCCTTCTGCACAACTAACAGTAATCTCTTGTCCAGTTTCTAAAATTGTAGTTCCATTTCCGCAACCAACGATAGCAGGAATGCCCATTTCTCTAGCAATAATTGCTGCATGACAGGTTCTTCCTCCAGAGTTAGTGACAATAGCGCTGGCCTTTTTCATGATTGGTTCCCAGTCTGGGTCTGTGCGGTTGGTAACTAGCACTTCTCCGGCTTGGAAAAGGTTAATTTGATGGACATCAAGTATGATTCTAGCTTTACCTTGACCGATCATTTCGCCCACGCTACGACCTGTTAATAAAACTTGACTTTTTTCTTGGAGTTGATAAGTTTTGAGAACGGTTTTTGATTTTTGAGATTGAACTGTTTCTGGTCTAGCTTGGACGATAAATAATTCACCAGTTACCCCATCTTTTGCCCATTCAATATCCATTGGTGTGGTTATTCCCCGAATTTGGGAATAATGATTTTCAATGATACAAGCCCAGTCAGCTAATTGTAATATTTCTTGATCATTGAGAGCAAATTGATGACGTTCAATTTCAGGAACACGAACATTTTTAGTTAATTTTGATCCACCTAGATCATAAATCATTTTAATTTCTTTTGTTCCCAAACGCTTTTGGAGAATGGGCTTATATCCTTGTTTTAAAGTGGGTTTAAATACTAAATATTCATCGGGATTAACAGCGCCTTGAACAATGGTTTCACCCAAACCATAAGCAGCAGTGATTAAAGCTGCATCTTGAAAACCTGTTTCCGTATCAATAGAGAACATTACTCCAGAAGATGCTAAATCAGAACGTACCATTTTTTGGACACCGACAGATAAAGCCACTTCAAAATGATCAAAACCTTTAATTTGTCGGTAGGAAATCGCCCTATCTGTAAAAATAGAAGCAAAACATTTATGACAAGATTCTAATACTCCTTGCAGTCCATGAACATTTAGGTAAGTTTCTTGTTGTCCTGCAAAACTCGCATCTGGTAAGTCTTCGGCTGTGGCACTAGAACGCACAGCTACATCAGTATTAATACCATATTCTGCACATAAACTTTGATAGGAATTAGCGATCGCTTCTTGTAATTCTAGCGGAAATGGAGTTTCTAACATCAATGATCTGGCTTTTTTTCCACATTCCCGCAGATTATCCATATCTTCGACATCCAAATGTGCAAAAATCTTCCTTAATTTTACCTCTAAACCAGCCGCAGTTATAAAATATCTATAAGCACCAGCAGTAGTCGCAAAACCATTGGGAACTTTCACCCCTTTGGAATTTAATTGTTGAATCATTTCCCCCAAAGAGGCGTTTTTACCACCTACCAAGGGAATATCTGCAATTCCCACGGAATTAAAGGGTAATACTAAAGCTTCTGGGATAGTTTGGCTATTTTCTTGATTGCGTTTAATTTCCAGCATTTCTGATATTCCTTCCATAGCTAATATTATTTAATTCAGAACCGAATTTAAATGTATATCTTTGAGGATGTTGCTGATATATTTGCATTCTAGACTATAATTCGACTTGAGAATAATATGGCGAAATAATATGTAATATATATAGGGTTTGCTGAATAAAGCTGAATAAAATTTATTTTTACAAAGTGACCTAAGTATAAATTCATCCTACTATGTTATCTCTGCGGCTCTGGGTGAGACAAATTCATACTTTTATTTAATTTATTGAATTTATTTATCACCAAATCTCACTTAAATCTAACACAAATCCCGGCAAAATATCCTCACCAGTTAATGTTTGCGGATTATCTAATTCTTCAACTCCACAATTAGGCCGATAAATAAATACTTTGCGTTGTTTTCTATCAATTAACCAAGCTAATTGTGTGCCATTGTCTATATATTCTTGCATTTTTTCTTTTAATGTAGATAAATTATCATTTTCTGAACGCAATTCTACTACAAATTCAGGACAAATAGGCGCGAATTTCTTTCTTTTCTCTGCGGGTATTATTTCCCATTTTGTGCGTTTTATCCATGCTGCGTCGGGAGAACGGACTGCACCATTAGGTAGGGTAAAACCACCACTAGAACCAAATCCTACTCCTGTACCATCTTGTTTTGTCCAAATACCTAATTCACCAATTAAATTAAAATTGCGTTGACCTGTTTCTGAATCTGTAGGAGACATAATGAATAAATCTCCAATTTGATTACGTTCGATTCTAAAATGACGATTTAACTGACAGAAATCAAAAAACTGATCATCTGTCATGATCATATTTGGTAGCATTTGTAATACCATTGGTAATATTTCTAAATCTACAGATAATTGTGTGTTCATGATCATTAAAAATGGTAAGATGATTCAGATCCCCGACTTCTTTTTAGTAGAAGTCGGAGATATTATGGTTCTAAAACTCTCCAGCTAAAGCAGGAATACACCGTTCACAGAGTAAAGGATGTTCTGCTGATTCACCAACATGGGGCGAATAATTCCAACAGCGATCGCATTTCTGATATAATTTACCATTATGCTCTTGTTCTGCGGCATTGACTACCCCAATATCCCAATTATCCTCACCTTGAACTCGCAAAGTTTTTAATCCTTTTAATGTGTCAGGTGTATCTAATAATTGCACTTCAGAAGTGAGGAATAAATATCGTAATTCATCAATTCCATTACCGCTAACATTCAAAGGTTCAATAGCAGCGCGTAATTTTTCATCACTGAAATAAATCAAAGCAATAGCTTCTAAAGAAGAACCAATTAACTTTTCTACCCGCGCTTGTTCCAATACCTTATTAACATCACTGCGAATGCGTCGCAATGTTTTCCAAAATTCCGCTAATTCAGGATTATCCCATTCATCATTCACCTTAATCCAACCAGCTTGAAAAACTGATTTATGAGTCGTTTTATAGGGGATAAATTGCCAGATATCCTCCGCAGTATGACACAAAACGGGAGCGATCGCTTTAGCTAAATTTTCCAAAGCAATTTGCAGAACTGTTTGACAACTACGACGACGGAAAGCATCAGCAGAACTGATATATAATCTATCTTTCGCAATGTCTAAATAGAAATTTGACAAATCTACAACACAGAAATTCTGCACAGTTTGGAAAAATCGGAAAAACTGGAAACTATCAAAAGCTTCCGTCACCTCATTAAACACCTCACGAATGCGATGCAGCATATATTTATCCAAATCTGGTAAATCATCAAAGGCTACAGCATCCTTCTGAGGATCAAAATCATGCAAACTACCCAATAAAAACCGTGCCGTATTGCGGATTTTATTCCTTACATCAGCTAATTGCTTGATGATATTACCACCCAAACGGACATCACCAGAATAATCTACCGAAGAAACCCACAACCGCAAAACATCAGCGCCATAAGCGGGTTCTTTTTTCTGGTCTTTTCCACCCAAAATCATTAATTGAGGGTCTACCACATTTCCCACAGACTTACTCATTTTCCGTCCATGTTCATCCAAGACGAAACCATGAGTTAAAACAGTTTTATAAGGTGCAATACCATTAACCGCCACACTAGTCAACAAAGAAGATTGAAACCAACCGCGATGTTGGTCAGAACCTTCCAAATACATATCCACAGGATAACACAACTCCCGTCTTTGCTTCGCTACCGCCGCCCAAGAAGAACCAGAATCAAACCAGACATCCATTGTATCTGTACCCCGGCGGTAAGTCTTGCCATTGTTGCGGTATATTTCCGGTAATAACTCCTCCACAGACAACTCCCACCAAGCATCAGAACCCCTGGCAGCGATGATAGCTTGAACATGATTAATCGTGTCCGCATTCAGCAAAATTTCCCCAGTTGCTTCATCATAAAACACCGGAATCGGCACACCCCAAGAACGTTGACGAGAAATACACCAATCCGATCTTTCTGCTATCATCGGCGTAATGCGGTTTTCACCTTGGGGAGGAATCCAGCGTACCGAGGAAATAGCCGTTAAAGCCTCATCCCTAAATCCTGACACAGAAGCAAACCATTGTTCAGTAGCGCGGAAAATCGTCGGTTTTTTCGTTCTCCAGTCATAAGGATACTTGTGAGGATATGCTTCCTCCTTCAACAGAGAACCAACCTCATGCAAAGCGTCAATAATCGCTTGATTGCCTTCGCCCAAAACATTCAAGCCAGAAAACTTACCAGCTTCATCCGTAAAATTACCACTATCATCAACAGGGGCAAGAATCGGCAAACCGTAACGCTGACCAACAATGTAATCCTCTTGACCATGACCAGGAGCAGTATGTACCAACCCTGTCCCGGACTCAGTAGTGATATAATCACCACCAACCACAACCGGACTTTCACGGTCAAAAAGAGGATGACGGTAAATAGTACCTTCCAAATCCTTGCCGACAAATTTGGCTTTTACCGTTAACTGCATATTCAACTTAGTAGCTAAATCTGCTACCAAATCAGCCGCAACAATCAGATACTTGCACTCTCTCTGCGCCTCTGCGCCTCTGCGTGAGACCTCCACAACCGCATACTCCAACGCACCATTTACAGCCACAGCCAAATTACCGGGGATAGTCCAGGGGGTAGTAGTCCACACAGCCACGCCCAAATCAGGCAGGAACGGCTCTAAAACTGATTTTAATTTTTCCGTAACCTTCACCACCGGAAAAGCGGCGTAAATGCTGCGAGAAACGTGACCTTCAGGATATTCTAACTCAGCTTCTGCTAAAGCGGTTTTAGAACTAGGACTCCAGTGTACAGGCTTGAGACCGCGATAAATATAACCTTTGAGGAACATTTCCCCAAAAACGCCAATTTGCGCGGCTTCGTATTCTGGCTGTAGAGTTAAATAAGGATTTTCCCAATCACCCCAAATCCCATAGCGTTTAAAACTTTCTCGTTGCTCATCTACGGTTTTTAGTGCGAACTGTTTCGCTTTTTGACGCAATTGCAAAGGAGTGAGATTTTGGCGTTCTGCCTGTTTCATATTTTGCAGAACTTTTAACTCAATGGGCAACCCGTGACAATCCCAGCCAGGAACGTAACGAATCTTACGACCTTTTAGCAATTGGTAGCGGTTAATAATATCTTTGAGAATCTTATTTAAAGCATGACCAATATGTAATTGACCGTTAGCATAGGGAGGACCATCGTGCAGTATAAATAATTCGCCGGGGTTGTTTTCAGCCAGTTGAGAATAAATGTTGTTTTCTGCCCAGAATTTTTGGATTTCCGGTTCACGCTTAATGGCGTTTGCCCGCATATCGAAGTTAGTCTTGGGTAAGTTGACGGTATCTTTGTATTTTCCAGTTTCGGTCACAGGTTCATGCCTAAATGTAGGTGTGCAGGTTATCCGATCAATTATAAGTCGTCGGTTGGGTTGAGAAAACCCAACAACGCTTATTGGTATTTTGGGGTTAATTTTTTGTTTTTGCAGGTTTACAATATATAAAGTCACCCACAATAGACTTATGACACTAACCCTCAGCTTACCACCAGAATTAGAACAGTATTTAATACAGGAAGCACAACAACAAGGTCTTTCTGTGGAAACTTATGCAGTGCAACTTATTCAAAAATCTATTTTCCAATTGGAGAAAAATTCATTTGAAGAAACACCCACAGAAATTGTCATTGAAGGTATTCATCAGGGAATAAAAGAAGCATTAAGTGGACAAACTATACCTCTTTCACAAATGTGGGAAGGAATAGATGCAGAATAATGAATCACTACTAATTGAAATTGCTCTTACTCCTCGTTTTCAAAGAGATTTGCGAGAACTAGCTAAACGCTATCGTTCCATTCGTAGTGATATTCAACCTTTAATTGATCAACTACAAGCAGGTGAAATTCCTGGAGATAGAATTGCGGGAATTAAATATCAAGTTTTCAAAGTTCGTGTTAAAAACAGTAACATTCAAAAAGGAAAAAGTGGAGGATATAGGGT
This sequence comes from Dolichospermum circinale AWQC131C, assembly GCF_000426905.1. Taxonomy (NCBI): domain Bacteria; kingdom Bacillati; phylum Cyanobacteriota; class Cyanophyceae; order Nostocales; family Aphanizomenonaceae; genus Dolichospermum; species Dolichospermum circinale. The sequence goes on along the minus strand of NZ_KE384607.1, from coordinate 21,523 downwards.
GATTTATTATCTAAAAAATGCTCAAGGAATTATACTCACTACAATTTATTCTAAATCTGATCTGACAGATGTGAGTAATGAAATAATTGAACAAGCAATAGCTCAATATGAAGAAGAAAATACCATTCCAGATCAATAAAAATATAAAATTTAACTACTTGAGTAAATTTTTCATTTTCATGTAAAAATTAATCCTCTAGTTTTGGTCTTCTTCTTTTCTGTATAAACTCTATTTGAGACCTATAACCTATTGTTGCAGAAACAATACGTTCTCTTAGTTCTTGTGAGGTTTGTTTTTGTGTTGATATTTTCAAGAATTTTGCAAAAGACTCCAGAGATTTTTTTGTAGAAAAATGAGATTTCAAAAACTCTATTCCTTCCTCCATAGAATTTAACTTATCTAATTTTTCTGCAAGTTGAGTATGGTCTAAATTCTCAGACTGCTGATTTTTATTAATGGTTTTGCGAGATGTCTTTTCTAACTTTTCGACAATAATATGCTTGGGATAATGACAATTCACCCTTAGTTGTGCTTTCCCTTCTAAAATATCTTTCTTTTGCTGATCATTAAAATTTAGCCATTGTCTCCTAACTATATCAATTACTTCTTTAGGTATATCATCTATATCATCGTTGTTAACTGAATATTGATTCATACTGCTTATATGGTAATTTTGAAAAATTATCTAAATTCACTTAATAAATACTCAAACTCATCTACAAATTCCTTTATCTCTTGAATAAGATGTGGAGGTGCAGATGAATTTAAAATAACTGGAATCCTATCTTCTGAAGCAGTTGAAAACAAACTTTGATATTCTCTAATGAAAGTATCAAATTTGTTTAATTTGTGATTTTTTTCGATATCGTCTATATACCTTTGATGATCTTTAATTGGTTGTTTACCTTTACTCACCTTAACCATTGTAAATAGTATCTTAAGAATCTTCGGATCAATGGATGAGGTATTAGCTTGTTTTGCATAAAAGTTATAGTCATCTTTAAAATCATGAATACTTTGGGTTAAATACGAAATTCCTAACGTAGAAAGATGATCAGGTCTTGCAGGTATTACAATATAATTACTTGCTGCTATAGATGTTTGAGTTACAATATTAAAATTGGGAGGACAGTCTATTAAAACAAAGTCATAGCTTGATGTTAATGTCTCTAATCCTTGGCAAATTGAACTAAAAATTGTTATATATTGTTCTGCTTGTTCAAGTCTGCCATATCCTCCTGCTAACCTGCCAGCAAGTTTCATATCAATATCAATCAATGATAAGTCAGAAGGAATTAAATGTAATGAACCTTGTTCACTATATTGTTGTATTTTTTCATTAATTGGACTTGGATCAACTCTCAAATCACTCAATGATTTATAATTAGAGATGCCCTTGACAAATGGCGTAAAAAATGTTTTTAAAGTCAGTTCTTTTTCATCAAGCCAACCCAGTTCATTCAACTTTAAAAAAGAGAAGGTTAAACTGCACTGAGGATCAGCATCAATTAATAACACTCGATACCCTCTACAGGCTAATTCTGTTCCTAGATTAGCGGTGATAGTGGTTTTACCAACGCCACCCTTATAGTTAATAATAGATACTACTTTCATACTGAAATCGAAGTGATTTTTGCAAAAGAGATATAGTTATGGATTAAAACCCATGTTCACATTATACTACTAAGCGTCCGCAAATGGCAAATGTAGGTTGGGTTGAGGAACGAAACCCAACATCACCCATTGGTATTTTAAATTTAATGTTGGGTTTCATTTCATACCCTTCGGGATCTTGCTACAACCCAACCTACTCGTTGCCAATATCATCATCAAAAATAATTTCCTCACCCGCACCCCACATCATGTCATACATACCTTGACGCACAGCGCGATGAAAACTGGAATATTCCCAATCCTTTGGTGCTGTTACCAAACCATGTTTCACGGGATTATAATGAATATATTCAACGTGATATTGAAAATCTATTTCATCTCTAATTAAATGTTCCCAAAAACGATATTGCCAGATAGTCCGTTGTTTCTTCTTTTTTCTAGATAAAGATATATTTTCTGGTGAAATAGTTTCACATTTATGACTAAAATAACTTTTAATTAAACGCCAACGGGTAGAAAAATCATGATCATTTTCTGGTAATGTCCAAATACAGTGGAGATGATCAGGTAAAATAACAGTAGCATCTATAATAAATGGATGTTTCTGCATTACATAACCAAAAGCATCTCTTAATAAAGAAACATTTTTTGGTAAACATAATATTTTTTGTCTTTTCTCTGTCACCACTGTAAAAAAGTATGTTCCTCCTGCCACTTTGGCGCGGCGATATTCCATACTATAAATATCCTGTGAATAAAGTTGTGTTTTATAAACTTGATTTTACTCCGTAGGTTGGGTTGACGCAAGGAAACCCAACATTAATTATACAGCGAAACACAACCCGACATTAATTATACAGCACTTCCCGATGTTATAAGGTACAAGAACCCCACCCCCAACCCCCTCCCCGCAAGCGAGGAGGGGGCTTAAGATCTACCTAGAGTGGAAACCCCTGTAATATGTTGGTGGGTGATGTTGGCTTTCGTTCCTCAACCCAACCTACAAATATTGGCGGTTATAAAGAATGAGTGAAAGTATGCCCGAATTACAGCAGATTTGCGATTTATGAGGTACAGTAACCGATATATATGGAAAAGATCCCCTAAATCAAAACTTTAATTCTGGGATTTTTCAAAAACTCCTGACTATTTTTTATCAACTTTTCACCCCAACCATTTTCTTTGAGAAACTCTATCTTTCCATAACGTTTATCTAATTTTAATGCCATTTCTGCCGATTTCAAACCGGCTTCTTGATCACCTTTCTCATACAAGGCTACACCTAATGCTAAATGTGCTTCTGCAAAATTGCTATTGATTTTGATCGCATTTCGCCAATGATTAATTGCTGTTTCTACTTCTCCCATTTCATAGGAAACTATACCTAAGTTCGTGTAAGCTTCGGGATAGTCTGGTTTTAATTTAATGGCTTGAGTGAAATCATTAATCGCTTGTTTGTAGTCTTTTAAGAAATAGTGAGCAATACCCCGAACATAGTAGGCTTCGGTAAAGTCGGGTTTTAATTTAATGGCTTGAGTGTAATCATTAATCGCTTGTTTGTAGTCTTTTAATTGAAAGTAAGTAAGACCCCTATCACCATAGTATCCTGCATTTTTAGGATCAAGTTGAATGGCCTGAGTATAATCATTAATTGCTTGTTTGTAGTCTTTCAATTGAAAATATGCAAAACCCCTAAGATTATAGTAAATAGCATTTTTAGTGTCAAGTTTAATAGCTTGAGTTAAATCATCAATTGCCTGTTTATAGTCCTTTAATTCAAGGTAAGTAAGACCCCTCGCATTGTAATATATTGCATTTTTATCGTCAATTTTAATAGCTTGAGAGTAATCATTAATTGCCTGTTTGTAGTCCTTTAATTGAAAGTAAGCAAGACCACGACCGACATAGTATATTGCATTTTTATCGTCAATTTTAATGGCTTGAGTGTAATCATTAATCGCTTGTTTGTAGTCTTTTAATTGAAAGTAAGTAAGACCCCTATCACGATAGTATGTTGGATTTTTAGGGTCAATTTTAATGGCTTGAGTGTAATCATTAATTGCCTGTTTGTAGTTTTTTAAATTCCGGTGCTCATCACCTCTAGCTTTATATACAATACTAATACGTGTATTGTAAGAGCTAATAAAGATTTCATTATCTTTAAATTCAGAGTATCTGCGACCTCCTACAGTGTATGGTCCATTTTTAGGGTCAAGACGAATAGCTTCTGTTAAATCAGATATAGCTTGTTTGTAGTCTTTTAACCCTGAGTAAGCAATACCCCTAGATGCATAGTATGAAAAATCTTTAGGGTCAAGACGAATAGCTTCTGTTATATCTTCTATGGCTTTTTTGTAGTCTTCTAAACTTCCGTACACCAAACCTCTGGCGTTGTAATATTGAGCATTTTTAGGGTCAAGCTGAATGGCTTTAGTAAAATCAGTTATGGCTTGTTGATACTTCTTTAATTCAGAGTAAGCATAACCCCTGTGGCTGTAATATTGAGCATTTTTAGGGTCAAGTTGAATGGCCTGAGTCCAATCATCAATTGCCTGTTGACGCTTATTTAACAAACTGTAAGCAAGACCCCTTGAGTGGTAATAGTCGGCATTTTTAGGGTCAAGTTGAATGACCTGAGTAAAATCATCTATGGCTTGTTGATATTTTTGTAAATTCACATAGGACCAACCACGTGAAAGATAACTGTGTTGAAAGTCGGGATAAAATTTAATGGCTTGATTGTATGCCTCAATTGATTCAGGAAAACGCTTTAATATAGCAAGGGATAAACCTCGCCAATAGTAAAGATCAAATTGATTAGGACTCAGAGCAATGGCTTTATCAAAAGATGTCAAGGCTTCGGGATGTTTATCTAATAACCCAAGCACTCTACCCCGCAATTTCCAAGCTTGAGCAAAGTCGGGATTAATTTTAAGAGCTTTATCAAAAGCAGTAATAGCTTCTGTATCTTTTTTTTCACTAAAAAATATCACCCCCTTGAAATACCAAGCTTGATAAAAATCCGGTTTTTTGCTAATCGCTTTATTAACAGCTTTTATTGCTTCTGCATATTTTTGAGAACGCCATAGTTGATTAGCGTAATTTAGCCATGATATTTCATCATCACTATTTTTAGGAACTTCATCCAATGGTAATAAATATTCACTAATTACATCCTCTTCCGATTTTTTTAGTGTAGCTGGTGCAGTAGTTTCGACTTTTAAATCTGAATCTATTCCTACCTGTTCAACTAAATTTAAAAATGTTCTAATGGGAATACCAGAACTACTACCTAAATTGATTTCACCATCAAAATCGAGTGATATTTCACCTTCCACTCTGCCATGAATACCAATCAATCTTCCTTGGGTATCTAAAACTGCACCACCACTCATTCCGCCTTTAGTAATATTACTATAAAGTAGATCATAACCATCACTTAAAACAGTTTGTATTTGCACGGGTATCAGAGAACTTTGATTATTGAAACTTAGATAAGTATTTAACTTAATGACTTGCTGTTGGCTCAAAATTCCCGCCGTCAAAATCCGATGAGGTTTGTTTTTATTTTGTTGTTTATTACCAGGAAAACCAGAAACAAACACTTTTTGACCTTTAGTATTTAAACTATAATTTGCTAAAGTTGCAACTCGATATTTTTGATTACTGGTAAATTGAACAACGGCTAAATCAACTCCAGGCATTCTTTTCGCATTGCTGACATTTATAGCATATCTTTGATTATCTGGTGCGACTATTTCTAACTTATTTTTTAATTTTTTTTCATCACGATTCCAGATAACATGATCTGCAGTCAACACATAATAAATATTACCTTGCTGGGCAATAATTACCCCAGAACCCATATCTGTGGAGTTAACATTAGGAATTAACACCGTAATTTCTTGGGCAATTTGATCAATATTTTGGATTAAACCTTTTTTTGCTCTCAAACCGGAATTATCAATCTTTCTAGGTGATTTAGCCACAAATTCCGGGACTATCTTAGCAACACTATAAATCGGTAAACCCCAACTATATTGACGCATTTGCTGACGTTCGGCTGCGCTGGGTTTACTATTGTCAATATAAGTATATATTTTATCAGAAATAGGATAGGCATGAACGGCATTAATGCCAATAACTTCACCTTGATAATTTAATATTGGTCCGCCACTCATTCCCGGTTGAATTTTGTTATTATAACCAATGCGATAACCTCTTTGAAAACTTTTATCTGGTAATAGAGAAATTTGTCCTTCTGTGAAAACTAATTTAGCACTATCACTCACAAATCCAGCTGCGACAATTTTTTGATTTACTGCTATAGGTGCGGAAGTCCCTAAGGTAGCTATGGTATATTCTACTGTTGATTGAAACTGGAATAAAGCTACATCTTGATTTTTTAAAGATGCTGGTTTTTCTTTAATCACATTAGCAGGATATATTTTTACATCTGGTGCTTGGATGCGATAAGATTCACCTCGATTAATCACATGATCATTAGTTAAAATAGTGTAATTATTACCATTTTTGGCAATTAAAGTTCCTGAAGCACTGCCATTTTTAGTTAATACTTTTACGGTGATAGATTTGGCTAAATCTTGTAATTGTGCTGAACTTAATACTTTTTTTGTAGTTTCTTGTGCGGTAACTTGAGTAGCAGAAATTAGTAATAATTGTTGAGGAATAGTTAATAAAGCGGTTGTGCAGATGAGGGTCAAGAATAGGCGTTTCATTTTGGTTTATCAGTATTATTTGGATAAAAAATTTCATTTGTAGGGTGTGTTAGCGACAGCGTAACGCACGATTTTTAAGCATTGTTATAGGTTATGGTGCGTTACGGTTTGCACCTAACGCACCCTACGGTTATTGATTATTGCATTTTATTTGCTGGTGGTGTATTCAGGAATTGGCGAATATCAAGGTAAAATTTCCGTTCTCCAGAATATTGGATAAGAGGTCCGGTCGTAGCACTACCAAACCAGAGTTTGTTTAAGTGTCTGAGAACATTTTGAGACTTGTCCTGAGGTCGCAATGTAAATAATACAGTATCACAACCACCATCACCATCTATTGAACTCACAGAACAAATTACTTTATTACCGTTTTGAAAAGCATTGGTAACGTAATTAAGACTGCCGTTATTAAAAGCTGTTTGGAAGTTCTGAGAAACTGTTTTACAACGTTGTTGTGGTTTAACTCCTCCTAATACAGATGTCCAAGTTACCATTGCTTTTTGGAAATTTGGTGTCCAAAGAAAAGTGGTAGGAACAGACTTTCCATTTTCGGAGTAACGACTTGTAGAACAGATAAAGCGAATTTGATTATTAGCATCTTCTTGAGCAAAAACAGGAGTAGATGCTAATGTGGTGGTTAAAAACAGTGTGGTTAATAATGCTAATTTCATCATTTCTTAAATCTCCTA
>NZ_KE384607.1:0-14154 GCF_000426905.1 Dolichospermum circinale AWQC131C | reverse complement strand
CAAGAATCTCCTCATTTGGGAAAGGGACATTTAATTTCTGTGGGGTGGGCATCCTGCCTGCCCTTGCAAATAAATAGACTAGAAGCCTATACTAATCTCAATTCTCAACAGACTATTAGCGCCGTAAACGGGAAATATTTCCCTGACGAATTGCTGTTAAGAAAGGTTGGATTTTATTTACCAGGATAGCAATACTAATACCACTGTTACTGCCATTTCTATCAAGTCGAATAGCAGTATTTACGCCAATAACTTGGGCTTGGGAATTGAGAAGTGGACCACCAGAACTACCAGGATTAATTCTAGCATCATGTTTAATTATACCATCTTGTTCGTCAAGATTGCTCAAAACACCAGCAGTAAAATTATTTTGATTGTCATAACCAAAGGGACTACCAATAGCGTATACAGACTGTCCCACTTGGGCTGATTTTGCTAAAGATAATGTGGGTAAATTCTTCTGATTACGAATTTTAATGGCTGCTAAATCTAGACCATTTTTAGCAAAGCCAATTACGTCAGCAGGAAGTCGTTTACCGTCTTCTAAAATTACAGTCACGGTTGCAGGTGCATCTTGCAAAACGTGAGCATTGGTAATAATTAATCCGTCTCGACTCACGATAAAACCACTTCCAGAAGTTTTACCAGTGTTGATGTAAACTACAGCGGGACTGGCTTTTTGATAAACTTTAATTCGTGTTTGTTCTTCTGAATTTTGAGATATGATAGATTGAGAATAGTGATTTGCTGGGGTCAAAGCCAACCCATTCGGTGATCCTAGAGCCTGTACAGATAAGACAGCAAGCCCTGTAACTGCTATCAGATATGGTTTTCTGTTCATTGGTGAACTTGGTAGACACTAAGGTATATGAGACTGTATTCCCCAAATTATCCAGGATAAATGGAAAAATCCAGTCAATGTTACGATTTTTGTAACAAAAAAACCAGAAAAATTTTCTCCTGGAAAATCTAGCCTGACAGCAACTAAAATTGTTACTATAATTTCAGATTAGTTGTTGAAACCTTGATTCAATCTGAAACCTTAGAATTACTAGAGTGGCCTCGACTGTGCCAGCACCTTTCTACCTTTGCGGCAACTAAGTTAGGGTCTATAGTTGCGCGTAACTTGCCCATTCCTGAAACTCAGGCAGAAAGTGAGCAGTTATTAGCGCAAACTAAAGAAGTTTATGAATTGGAAAGTCGTTTACATCCGGGATTATCTTTTGAGGGTATACAAGATATTGGTGATTCCCTAGAACGGGCTGTACTGCAAAGTATTTTACCAGGGGAGGAGCTTTTAGCGATCGCTACTACCCTAGCAGGTGCAAGAAATTTACGCCGTGTTATTGATAATCAGGAAAATATCCCGGTTTTAAACGATTTAGTCTCAGAATTGCGGACTTACCCGGAATTAGAGCAGGAAATTCACCGTTGTATTGACGAACGTGGGCAAGTTACTGACCGTGCTAGTCAGAAAATGGGAGAAATTCGGGGGGAATTGCGGAAAGTTCGCAGCCAAATTACCCAAAAACTGCAAAATATTATCCAAGCAAAATCGGGAGCGGTTCAAGAGCAGTTAATTACACAAAGAGGCGATCGCTTTGTTATACCTGTAAAAGCTCCGCAAAAGGACGCAATTCCCGGTATTGTTCACGATACCTCTACCAGTGGTGCAACTCTATATATAGAACCTAATAGTGTTGTACCATTGGGTAATCAACTACGTCAAATTATTAGAAAGGAACAAACTGAAGCGGAAGCAATTCGCCGAACCTTGACGGAAAAGGTAGCAGAAGTTACACCAGATTTAGAAAGATTATTAGCCATTGTCACCACTTTAGACCTAGCGGTAGCAAAATCACGTTATAGTTTCTGGATAGGTGCTAACCCGCCACGCTTTGTCAATCCTGAAGAAAATGAAATTATTACCTTGCGGAATCTGCGCCACCCGTTGTTAGTTTGGCAACAGCAGCACGAACAGGGAAATGCAGTAGTACCAGTAGATTTATTGATTAGTCCTCAAATCCGGGTAGTCACTATTACAGGACCAAATACTGGGGGAAAAACGGTAACTTTAAAAACTTTGGGATTAGCAGCGGTCATGGCCAAGGTAGGTTTATTTATTCCTGCCCGTGAACCGGTGGAAATGCCTTGGTTTAGGCAAATTTTAGCCGATATTGGTGATGAACAGTCATTACAACAGAGTTTATCTACTTTTTCTGGACATATTCGCCGCATTAGTCGAATTTTAGAGGCATTAGAACCCAGTGAAAATGATTTTTCCCCCTTAGCAATTAATTACCAATCTCTGGTATTACTTGATGAAGTGGGTGCAGGTACAGATCCGGCGGAGGGAAGTGCGTTAGCGATCGCTTTACTCAAATATCTCGCTAATCATACCCAATTAACTATGGCTAGTACGCACTTTGGCGAACTTAAAGCACTCAAATACGAAGATCCTCGCTTTGAAAATGCGTCCGTAGAATTTGACGAAACTACCCTGTCACCGACTTATCGTTTGTTGTGGGGTATTCCCGGACGTTCCAACGCCCTGAGTATTGCTTTACGGTTAGGGTTAAAGCCGGAAGTGGTAGCAGAAGCGAAAACCCAAGTCGGAGAAGCTACGGATGAAGTAAATCAAGTTATTGCGGGTTTAGAAGCCCAACGCCGTAGCCAGGAAACCAAAGCCGCAGCAGCCCAAAAATTATTACGTCAAGCGGAACGCTTGTATAAAGAAGTTTCTGACAAAGCCGCTGCTTTGGAAGCCAGAGAAAAAGATCTACGTGCTTCTCAAGAAATCGCCGTTCAACAAGCAATTAGCCAAGCCAAAGGGGAAATTGCCCAAGTTATCCGTCGCTTACAAAAAGGGACACCCAACGCCCAAGATGCCCAACAGGCCACCGCCAGCATTAATCAAATTGCCCAAAAATACGAACCTGCACCGCTACCCAAAATTCAACCTGGTTTTATGCCTAAAGTGGGCGATCGCGTGCGGATTCCCAAATTAGGTCAAACTGCTGAAGTTTTGACAATTCCCGACGTTGAAGGCAATTTTAGCGTACGCTTTGGTTTGATGAAAATGACCGTACAACTGCAAGATATAGAGTCACTAGATGGACAAAAGCCAGAATCAGTAGTTAAACCTAAAACAACCCCATCTGTAATTGTACCAGCACCACCAGTTCCAGCCATTCGTACCTCTAAAAATACTGTAGATTTGCGCGGAAAGAGAGTAGCTGATGCTGAATATATCTTAGACAAAGCCATTTCCGAAGCCCCAGGACCCTTATGGATTATTCATGGACACGGTACTGGTAAACTCAAGCAAGGGGTTCACGCTTTTTTGCAACAACACCCCAGAGTTACTCACTACGAACCAGCCGAACAAGCTGACGGTGGTAGTGGTGTTACTATTGCCCATATATAAAACAGGGAGCAGGGGAGGTAGGGAAGGGAAGGTAAGGGAAGTAAAGGAGGTAAGGGAAGTAGGGGAAGCAGGAGTAAATAATAATTTATTTAGATGTTGAATGACCACGGACAACTGACCACTGACCACTGACCACTGACAAAATATGCTAAAAGTTATGCACTCAACCGCTAATTCCGCTATAGCAAAATCACCTTGGGAGGATTTAAGCCAAATCCCAGCCCCAAGTACAATACAATGGGAAAATATCAAAACTCAGTTAGACTTGGCATTACTGGCGCTAGAAACCCTAACTGGTATTGGTTCAGAAGCAATGCTATCTGCCGCAGTTAGTCTTAATTTAGAATCCAAAATACCAGATCGGGTGGCATTATGGCGATTACGTCAATCAAATCCTCTTCGCAAAGGCCAAGGGGGACGGAAAAAGTTAGATGTCGAGGAAGCGCGATCGCTCGTACTAATTATTTGCTATCTTGCTAAACAACATCAAGAATTAATTCGCCGCGCTGTAGGTTTATTAGAACAAATGACAGCAAATAACCAGAAACCCCACCAAACGGCTTTATTAGGAGATTATATAGATGGTTTTTGTAATACTTACCAAGAGCGTATGGAAGAAGAGGTAACAACCTCAATAGACTTACTTACGAAATTAGCTCTCAAACTGTTAATAAATTTACTTTTTTATAGTGCTGCTGGTGGACACCGGCGTTTATGGTTAGCACTAATAGACATTTCCCCAAAATAAGCTTTAATTTTCGATTTTCAGCCTAAAATCCGAAATTCCCTATTTTTTCCTTCGCAATTTGTTATGTCTTCATCAAATTCCGTCATTCGTCGCTATACCGCCCCCACTTGTACCCTGGAAATTTGGGCGCAAAATTCATCTTTGTCCCGTTGGGCGGAAAGAAATGTGATTAGAGATTTGAGTTTTCGGCTAGAATTTGATCACTCAGGACTATCAGCAGACTCTCAAATCCTGATTCAGGGTGATAATCGGCAGTTAGAAGTTTTATGTGATACTGTTACCAGTTACGTCCAAAAAATTATCCAAGCATCTGCCGCAGATTTGAGTGACAGTTTATCAAATACAGATCATGATAATAGAATATTAGAGCCGGAATCACAAAATGTTCTCACATCTGTCCTTTCCACCCCGACTCCACCAACCTTTGACAACCAAACTCCCGAAGCAAAAGTTTATTTAGAACCTAGTCATAATTTAACTCATAAACTGTTTCTTGGTGATCTTGCTAACCAGACATCTGGATCTGTGATTGAATTAAGTTTACTACAATTATTTGATTTGGCAACGGTAATAGATGAATGCTCATCTAATATGATGGTCTTACCAACTATCAGCACTGAAACTACTCGCCCCAGTTTACCTCAATGGGTTCCCATAGCCGCAGTTTTGGTAGTAGCTACCAGTTTAACCCCATTTACCTGGCAATATGCCCAAAAAATTCAACAAAATCAGCAAAAAATAGCCAAAAACAACTATCCTAGCCCGGAAAAAGATCAAGTTGAAGATCCTGCCCTTTCTTTTAGCAACGCCCTGCCAATACCACCAATAAACTTAAATACACCTGGAACACCGCTAACCCCACCACCTATCAATTCTACCACACTCTCACCATCCCTTTCCTTTCCCAATGGAACTATCCCAGCCGCACCAAAAACATCACCTCAACCTGCATTAACTATACCACCTAATACTTTTTCTTATCCGGCAGTACCTAATCCCCCAGGCAACTCTCCGGGTATTACTGCTAAAAGTGTAATTAATAGTACAAAACCAAAGAATTTACCTTCTACTAAAATTCCCTCCAGTGTTTACACACCACCTCCGTCTATTGTCAGTATTACCAAGGAGAGTTTTAGCAATAGTCCTAACACACTTTCTAGCTCTGATATTATGGAATTAAAGCAGGATACCGTGGGAATTGCTACTCAAAATCAGGACTCTATACCCAAAAATAATGATAATTTAGTCAGCAGATTAAGAACCGCAACTAAAACTACTTCAGAAACACAAGCTAGTAATAATAAGACTTTATTTGATACACCTCAAATTGCAGAAGCGAGAGAATATCTAAATAAGCGTTGGCAACCTCCCACTGGACTAGATCAAACTTTGGAATATAGTTTAACATTGGGTGTTGATGGAACTATCGAAAGAATTGAACCTTTAAATCCATCTGCCAGACAATATATTGATAGTAGTGGTATTCCCGAAATTGGTAAACCTTTTGTTTCTAGTAATAAATCTGGACAAAGCCTAAAAATACGAGTTGTCCTGAGTCCTGATAGTAGGGTGCAAACATTCCCAGAAACACCTTGACGCTTCCTGAGGATTAATCTGGCTGGATGTTATGCTACGGGTATACAACGGCCAATCTCAGTACAAGTCTTGCCCGCTATATAGCAGTTTCCATTTAAGTGAGGTACAAGCAGTAATAATTAAACTCAAATAAACGCAGCTAAACGCCGCTAATTTTGTACTTGATTAGACTTGGAGACGCTATAATCATACAGGTTAAATGCAGTACGGTTTAGTGAGGACTTTAGTCCTCACTTCGAGACGCTACACGAAGAAAATTAAGGTTTAAGCCCTGGCTACCAACAAAAATTATATTTTTTGTGACAATTGTATAATTCCTGAATCTTTACCTCCAGATGTCTATTCAACTATTTGCAAGGGTTTTGTAGTATCTACATTTTTTTTATTAATTTCCGACCCCACTGAATGACTATTAGTAAGATTTATTTCTAAGGATGAGTTATTTTGTTCTTCATCACCACTAAGTTCATTGACAACGAGGCGATCGCAGGGAATGGTATCTGATATAATAGCACTGGCCATCATTCCTGTGTGAATTTCCATTTGTGCCTCTCTAGGCACTTCAAACACTAGTCTTTGTCCCGGGAATACTACCCTTTCAAAGTACCAGTTAGGAATATTGGTAATACGAGCCACCTGGATCTTACTTGTGGCATTAACGTAGCAGCAGAGAATTTTCCCCGAATGCTCCGGTGGTAGAGGATCTAATATCTGAGCCATAACTGGTGGTAAGCTGATTTACGCCACAATTTTATTTTAGTTATGTCAACCTAACACTGGATGATCCCCTGTTACTGTAACTGCGACTACCATCTGCTATTTTCTGCATTGTTTATATCTAAAGTTATATCTAGTTTCTAAAATTTTTGTAAATAAATCTATCTTTTGCTGATCAAATCCGTCATAAATAAGAATATGGCTTTTTTTTGGGTATAACTGCCGTCAATTCTTTTTAGCTAAGAATTTCAGCCGTTACTTCCTGATCTTTAACCACCTTGCTAAATGTGAACAAGTAGGTAAACGGAAAAAAACCGACATAAGTAACGAAAAGTAAAGTTGCCCAAAACCTCTTCCCCGTTCCCTGTAACCTGTTCCCTTGTCATAAGGACAATTTTTAACGCCAACCTACTTATCTGTGACATCTATCTCCCATGAATCCCAACGGCAAATCATTCCTCAATTCATCAACTCAATGTTATGGTGAATGTATATGAAAATTTTGTTCATAAACCGCCTTCTATAATAAGCAAATTTTATGCAGTCCAGTTTTCAGTTTTTTGTGTACCACAAAATAACTGCAATGTCAAGGATAATCCTGATTAAGTCATATAACTTTTGACTCTTGACTCTTGACTCCCGCTGGAACGGTACTAATCTTTCCCTCAACAACGGTAAGCAGTGCAGTTAAACCCGGTATGAACCCAACTAAAATTCTCTATGTTCGTCTTCCCTGTAACCCTATCTTTCCCATTGGGGTTGTCTATCTTTCAGATCATGTTCACAAACTATTTCCCAGTGTAGAACAGCGGATTTTTGACTTAGGTACAATCCCACCTGTAGATTATACTTCCGCTCTAGACCGATCTATTGATGAATTTAAACCCACACTATTAGTCTTTTCTTGGCGAGATATTCAAATTTACGCACCAGTAGGAGGACGAGGCGGAAATCCTCTGCAAAACGCTTTTGAATTTTACTACGCTAAAAACCCATTCATCAAATTACGTGGTGCTTTGGGCGGGTTAAGAATTTTTATAGCTTATTATGTAGAGTTATGGCGTAATCTCGGTTTGGTTAAACGGGGTTTAAAACGCGCCCAAAAATATCAGTCTCAAGCCCGTGTAGTCTTGGGTGGTGGGGCTGTGAGTGTATTCTATGAACAGTTGGGTAAAAGTTTACCTACGGGAACAATTATTTCTGTGGGTGAGGGAGAAACACTTTTAACAAAACTGCTCAATGGTGAAGATTTCCGCAATGAACGTTGTTATGTTGTGGGAGAAAATGCACCGCGTCCACGCTTAATTCATGAACAACCCACACCTCTAGAAAAAACAGCTTGTAATTACGATTACATTGAGACTATTTGGCCGGAATTTAGTTATTACCTGCAAGAACAAGATTTTTACATTGGTGTGCAAACTAAACGCGGTTGTCCCCATAATTGCTGTTACTGTGTTTATACTGTAGTTGAGGGTAAACAAGTCCGCATTAATCCCAGTGATGAAATTGTGGCAGAAATCCGACAATTATACAATCGTGGTATCCGTAATTTTTGGTTCACAGATGCTCAGTTTATACCTGCACGTAAATTTATTGATGATGCTGTGGAATTACTCCAGAAAATCGTTGATTCCGGGATGTCAGATATTCATTGGGCAGCATACATTAGAGCCGACAACTTAACACCGCAATTGTGTGAGTTGATGGTAAAAACAGGTATGAATTATTTTGAAATCGGTATTACTAGCGGTTCTCAAGAACTTGTCCGCAAAATGCGAATGGGTTACAATTTACGAACTGTTTTGCAGAATTGTCGTGATTTAAAAGCTGCCGGTTTCAATGA
Source organism: Dolichospermum circinale AWQC131C (assembly GCF_000426905.1). Classification (NCBI taxonomy): domain Bacteria; kingdom Bacillati; phylum Cyanobacteriota; class Cyanophyceae; order Nostocales; family Aphanizomenonaceae; genus Dolichospermum; species Dolichospermum circinale. The sequence goes on along the minus strand of NZ_KE384607.1, from coordinate 5,820 downwards.
TGTAGTTTCTGTTAATTATTCCTTTAATGTCATTGATGAACGTCCAGAAACTATTCGGCAAACTATAGCATATCACAGGGAATTAGAACAGATTTTTGGGGTTGATAAAGTTGAACCCGCTATTTTCTTTATTGGACTACAACCCCACACCCATTTAGAGGAATATGCTTTTAAAGAGGATATTCTCAAACCGGGTTATGATCCGATGAGTTTAATGCCTTGGACCGCTAAAAAGCTTTTATGGAATCCTGAACCTCTGGGTTCTTTCTTTGGTGAAGTCTGCTTACAAGCTTGGCGACAAAATCCCAACGATTTTGGACGGGAAGTGATGAATATTTTAGAAGCCAAATTGGGTCGCGCTGATTTGGAAACGGCGCTTTCTGCACCCATACCAGAAAAGCAGTTAGTGTCAATCTAAGTTCAGGTGATTTCTAATCACCGCTATACGGACTAGTAAAATTCAAAAAACCCTAATTTCATGTTACAAGGTTCAATTCTCCAACAGTTAGAAACTTCCCACCGCCATAGTTCGCGCCCAATTCATTTTGGGGTGTACTATAAGAATACCTTGGTTGCCCTCTGTCATGCTTTAGAAGACCATATTTTAACTAGAAATAATGCTCCTTTGGTAATTACGGCTTTCCAAGAGGGTAAATGGTATCTAGAAGAAGCGGTCAGATATGCAGATATCGCTCAACACAGCCAACAAATTGTCATTATGGCCGCTGCTGACGCTGGTTTTGCGGAACATCCCACTAGCCAGTTAAGTAATGTTAATCTGGTAGCGTTGGCAACAGATGATCCTGTAGCTCAGGAATGGCATTTGATGATTTTATCACCTGACTACACAGCGATGGTAATTTGTCAAGAGTTATCCCCAGATGATTATGGGATTGAGGGCTTGCCAACTTCCGATTTAGAGCGGAAATTCTACGGTTTATGGACATTTGAGCCGGAATTAGTCCAGGAAACCGCAGAATTAGCGATCGCGCATATCAAAGACTATCATCCCGAATTAGCACTGAAACTTACTCAATATAAAGAGGCAATTCATACACATATATCTTCATCGGCGGATGTGGCCACCGTCGTAGCCCGTGTTGTTGATTACCTGAAAACAGGACAGGACAACTTATCTATTCCCGTAGCATCTCATCGAAAATCTCTAGATCGTAACTTGGTATCTAATGAAATCCAAGCATTTTTACGGATGGCGCAATTGATTGATTTAGCAGATATCAATCACCATGGTGTAGCCACGGAAGTAGCATCTGTAGTAGAAACAATGGGGCAATTGTTAGATATACCTGCATGGCAAATTAAAAGATTACGTCTTGCGGCTTTGTTACATCGCATAGGTTCACTGCAAAACGTTGAGAGTCTGATTACTCCCAGTCACTTAACTACATCTGATCTAGAAAAAGCACCTAGTTGTCCTCTGGCTTGTCCCCTCGTACCAGGAGCGCAAGCATTACGAATTATGCCACGATTACGGGCAATAGCACAAATTATCACCCATCAAACCGAATGGTGGAATGGAACAGGTGAACCTGCTGGTTTAGTCGGTGATGATATTCCTTTAGAATCACGAATTTTGTCACTAGCAGCAGAATTTATCAGACAAGTTAATCAGTATAAATACTTAGGTAAAAGCGAAGGGGAAATATTTTCCCAAGCTTTAGATCAGTGCCGGCAACAACAATCTACCCGCTTTGATCCTAAACTTGTAGATACCTTAAGTTTATTAGTCATGGGCTTACAACAGGGACTTGATTTATCCGTGATCACACCGAAAGTCGGCGGCGGTTTGTGGTTACTTGATTCTCGTTGGGATAGCCACAGCAAAAGCAGTGAACAAATTTCATTATACAGCACACCAGGGAGAATTTACGGATGATTAGCAACAATAAACAACTTGCTGGCGCAAATTTAGAGGACGAGAATCTATCTTACTTAGATCTAAGAAAGATAAATTTAACAGGGGCGCATTTAGTAGGGACTAACTTTAGTGGTTCTCAATTGGAGGGTGGCCATTTTGCTGGAGCAAACTTAATGGGTGCAAATCTGCAACAAACTGACTTGCGGGCGAATTTAATGGGTGCAAATTTAATGCAAGCTGATTTGACCGGTGCAGATTTACGTGGTAGCAATTTGAGGGGTAGTAACTTGATGGGAGCAATCCTGAATGATGCGTCTTTAGCTGGTGCTTTTTTAAGTGGCGCTAATTTGATGGGTGTAAATTTACAAAGTAGTGATTTACGATGTGCAGATTTACGAGGTGCTAATTTAACGGAGGCTAATCTCAAATGTGCAGATTTAAGCGGTGCAGATTTGCGAGGGGCTTTACTGAATGAAGCGAATCTTGAAGAAGCTGATTTGCGAGGGGCAAACTTAGCAGGAGCGGATTTAAATGGAGCGAATTTACTTTGTGCGGAATTAGATGCTGTGAAGTTAAATGGCGCAAGTTTAGATAAGGTATGTATGGTGGGTACAGTTTTAAAAACTAGTACCGAATATATGGTAAAATAGTTTATCTGTTTTTCTATGCTTATTTACATTTTGGTAAATAAGGGATTTGTATAAGCACTGCTGCGGGGGGTTCTACTGAGGGTTTGTAACAGTTGTGGTTTTTGTATCTCACTCAAGTAATAACCGTATTTCGGTTACTGCAAATACAATAGTTTTCTCTTATAATTCTAAGCTTTAACATTAGACCTCTGGCAAAATTAATTTTATGTTATGATTGGGGTTTGTGTTAATTTTAGATAAAAGTTAGAGTTACACGGCTATGGTGTTCTTTGCGATCGCAAAGAACACCAAAAATACATAAAACCTAAAACCTCCTATCGTACCACAGAAACAATTGTGCAAGAGGTCTATTAGCCTAATGTCAAGAATATCGTAAGTGACTTTTGTGAATGAAAAGGAAGTTTAGATTAGCTTGGCTGGTTTTGGCGATCATGTTTGGGTTAGCGGGCATAATTCCCATTAACATAGGAATTACTTTTTACCAAACTCACTCTCAAATTCACTTGGCAATTTTTGAATAACAAATTCTAGAACTGAAGCAGCCATCTCCAACGCCTCCTCAGCTTCGTATCTTTCCGGCTCAATCGCATCTCCTGGATAGCGGAATTCTGTCGCATAAGGGGTCAAGGTATCAGCCACATCTTTCAGATCCTGAAAACCCGGTTCAGACAATGAACACATATCTAACAAAACATCCAAATCATGGGTTTTTCTGACTGCCCGCTCTTGATATGTCAAATAAGCCTTTAATGCCTTTTCAGCAGCTTGTTGACAATGGTAAACAACTGCATCCAAAAGAGATTCTTCATTTTTAATTAGCACATAGGCGGCCTTTAAATCTCGCTGGCTCTTGATTAACCACTGTCTAGTTTCTGCAAATTTTGCATCATCCATACAGGAGTTTACCTTGACGGATTATCTGATTGACTAGTGAGTTTGCTACACTAGCCTTGAGTTCAACTTCTGAGCGGGTCATCACCAGAATATCTTTTGGGATACCAATACCGCGCAAGGCCTTATATGCATGACGCGCTCGACGATAGCGAGGTTCATCTGATTTTGATATTATCACCAATAAGTCAACATCGCTATCCTCTGTCGGTTCACCGTAAGCATAGGAGCCGAAGAGAAAAATCTGTTCTGGTTCGAGTGCAGTCACAAGCCGATGAGTAATTTCATTTAGAAACTCAGTGCTTAAATGCCTTACAGCCATATAATTTAACTTATAAGAAGATGAGCTAAGAACCCCGGAATTGATGCCTAAAAATCCCAAAAATTTTTGGGTATGAATGTCTTTTAAGCCGGGGATTTATTCCCCAGTGATAAGTTGATTATATTTGATGTTATCATCTCAATTGAGAGCAGGGGAGTGTGAATAGTTCGATTCTTAATTGGAAATGGTGAAAATTTTGATGGACTGGCTTAAATCTGAAAAATACCAACTTAATCATGTTTTAGCAGCACGTTCTCGTTTGGGAGAAGGACCAGTTTGGGACTCAACCAAAGGTCTGCTTTATTGGGTGGATATATATAACCATAGAGTAAATCAATTTGATCCCACAACTGGACAGAACCTTTTTTTTGATGTGGGAGATGTTGTCGGTTCGATTGCTATCGCAGGTCAAGATAGACTCATTATGGCACAACGCCATGGATTAGCATTTTTGCATCTTCAAACAGGGGAAATAACTCCAATTATACCAATTGAAGCGGATATGACAGAAAATCGCTTTAATGACGGTAAATGCGATCGCCAAGGTCGTTTCTGGTTTGGTTCTATGTGTCCAGGTAAAAATCAGGGTAGCCTTTATCGGTATGATCCTGATGGTTCATTGCATTTAATGGAAACAGGATTAACCATTGCCAATGGTTTGGGGTGGAGTCCAGATGAAAATATTTTTTATTTAACCGATTCTGCTCAACAAAAGATATATGCTTACAACTTTGAAGCAGCAACAGGTAGAATTAGCGATCGCCATATTTTGGTAGACTTAGCCGGTGAGTCTTTTTATCCTGACGGTCTGACTGTAGATAGTGAAGGGAATATCTGGTCAGCAATGTGGGATGGTTGGTGCGTAATTCGTTTTAATTCTCAGGGAGAGGAAACCTTACGGATACCCTTACCCGTGCAACGTCCGACAAGTTGTACTTTTGGTGGTCAGGATTTGCAAACACTTTATATTACCACAGCTTCCGTTGGTTTAAATGAGGAAGAAATTCAGAAAAGTTTCTATTCTGGTGATTTATTTGCTCTCCAGACTGATATAACTGGATTACCTACTGATAATTTTAGGCTTTAAGATTAGCCTAATGTCAAGAATATGGTAAGTGAATTTTGTGAATCAAAAGGAAAGCGATTCCTACGGAGAGCTTCGCTATCGCTCTTGCAAAAATCGCACAAACGAGGATAGCAAACTGCTTGCAGCAGCACTGACGCGATCTCTATGAGTAGTTTTTTTAGAAAAGGTAAGTATAGATGAGTATGCCTGGTTTTAGCGATCGCTCTAGTACAACACAGCGTCAATAAGATCACCATTAAAAGCTACGAAAATTTGATTGCTTACAAGGCTTAAAAATGGTTGATTCACTTACACCGCACGGTAATAGGTCTATTCAGCATAATTCTTGCAAAAATTGCTATCGCCTCAGCGCTGATGCCAGCAGTTTCCTCGGAGGAAGAAATCAATTTCCCGCCTGGATCAGGTTAAAATCCTTATTCAATTCAGCAAGGTAGATGATCACTTCAGATTCTCCTGGTTACTTAACCAAGTATCTATGTCTGTGGGGTTGATAAAATCAAGGAGGACTTCTCCTAATGCTTCAAGCATGGGAACGGATAAAGCGCGAATTTGGCTTTCTTGATTTGGGGTCATTACTCCAAAACGACGTTTTAACTGACGGATAATCAGTTTCGCTTCCCCTTCCTGTGTGCCTTCCTCTCTACCCTCAAGTCTACCCTCCTGTATACCCTCAAGTCTACCCTCCTGTATACCCTCAAGTCTACCCTCCTGTATACCTAATTGGAAAACATCTCGATAAAAACGGCTTTGAGTAATATCAGCGGTTTTTAGGTTTAGCATTTTTAATATTTCCTCCAAACTCAGGTTAGGGAATTTGTTTACCAGTATAGCTTCAACTAAATCAAGTTTTTGTCTAAATTCTGGTTGACTTTTGCTACTTTCTAGTAGGTTTTGAGCAGCTTGAACGGTTTTTGTTTTCGGTAGGATAATCAATTGCAGTAATGCTAAATTGGGACTTAGGGGATTTTGATGTAGTAGGTCTTGTAGGTAA
>NZ_KE384606.1:68757-69070 GCF_000426905.1 Dolichospermum circinale AWQC131C | reverse complement strand
CGTTGCTCCTTGTTTAACTGTGCGAGAATCAGCAATTTTAGCAAGGGGATAATTTTTAGAACTGGTAAATCTAACTAAGGCTAAATCTAATTTTCCCACAATTTGAGCTTTGTTTTCCATTTGGTATTTTTGCCCATCATAGGTGATAATCTCATAAAGACCATATCCCGCTTTTTTAACCACATGATTGGCTGTCAGCACAGTGTAGGTATTACCATTTTTGGCAATAATTACTCCTGAACCTTTACCATCTAGTCCTCCAATCATGACGGTGATTGGTTTAGCGATATCATTAACCTCTACAGCAGTTAAA
>NZ_KE384606.1:68282-68488 GCF_000426905.1 Dolichospermum circinale AWQC131C | reverse complement strand
AGTACCCTATATTCTCAATAATCTTGAGAATTTTCTCAATAAGCTGACGAAAAAAGTTAGTTTCATGGCTTGCAATTCTCAACTATTTTTTGTACAATTTTTTTAGATAAAATCTGCTTGGGCTTTTTCTGAGAAAAAACCTTAATTATCTCGTCACTACCTTAACCGATAAATTACTGATAAATTACTTGCCAGTGCTGCATTTA
>NZ_KE384606.1:68026-68236 GCF_000426905.1 Dolichospermum circinale AWQC131C | reverse complement strand
AATTCTTGCGGGCAATATTTGTATAATTCTTGCGGGCAATATTTGTATAATTCTTGCGGGCAAGATGCCCGCACCACAAGAAATAACAATATCAGGATTATTGGATCTAGCTGCGTAACAGCTTATTGTGCCGAAAATCTCCCTAATAACTCCTCACGAGATGATTGTAGAAGTAAAGGAGTAAATTCCTCTCTACTCATGGCCATTAGG
>NZ_KE384606.1:66890-67658 GCF_000426905.1 Dolichospermum circinale AWQC131C | reverse complement strand
TGTACTGGGTAATTGATGAATACTCACAATGACGGTTTTAAATCCTTTACCAAAAAAGTAAATTCCCTTACCCCAGTTTTCCTCATCCAAACTAGCATTAAAGCTATCGAGGATTTCTACTGATACCGTAGGAGTTAAAATCCATAAATTAGCTAATTCGGATTCATTTATTCGCGTGTCATTGCGTTTAGCTTGACGTTCAACCTGGGCATGAATGTCAAATAATTTACCCATGCAACTGCGGATTTCACTTTTACCTACAGCATTGCGAAATGGTTCAAATACGGCATAATTAGCCGCCATTTTCCCTAATACGCCTAGTGTTGTTAGGTTGGTGGGTGGGGATGAGGGGATAAATAATACGTCAATTTGTCTGACTTCTGCGGTGATGTCCTTACTTGTTTCTACTTGTCCATAGGGTGTTAATAGTTCTGTTAGATATTGTTTAGCAAATTGATCATGTATAAAGCGAGTCATTTATTTTGATTTTGATTAGTAGATATGGGTTATATAGCAATCCTAAATGAAATGTGAATATCTCTTATTTTCCTACCTCTGTGTCCTCTGTGTCTCTGTGGTTCGTTAAAAAAACTAGTTTCATGCTTCAACCCAACCTACAGACTATTTTTTGTAGGTCGGGTTAAGGGACAGCGTAACCGGACGTTTATGTTGGGTTTCGTACCTCAACCCAACCTACAGACTAAAACTCACAAATAGACTCTGGTTGCAGAGGACATTGTTTAGAGACAAGTGGATTTCCCTCAAGGG
>NZ_KE384606.1:62459-66677 GCF_000426905.1 Dolichospermum circinale AWQC131C | reverse complement strand
GTAAGGGAAAGGTAAGTCAAATTAGTCAGATTAGACAAAGGTTTAATATCGCTAATTTGATTTCCCCAAAGGGAAAGGTAAGTCAAATTAGTCAGATTAGACAAAGGTTTGATATCGCTAATTTGATTTCCTATAAGGTAAAGAGAAGTCAAATTAGTCAGATTAGATAAAGGTTTGATATCGCTAATTTGATTTCCCCAAAGGGAAAGCCAAGTCAAATTAGTCAGATTAGACAAAGGTTTGATATCGCTAATTTGATTTACCGTAAGTCCTAGGAAAGTCAATTTAGTCAGATTAGACAAAGGTTTGATATCGCTAATTTGATTTTTATCAAGGGAAAGGTAAGTCAATTTAGTCAGATTAGACAAAGGTTTGATATCGCTAATTTGATTTCCGTTAAGGTTAAGCTCAGTCAAATTAGTCAGCGTTTGATTAGCTTGATCACAATTTTGGGTTTTAGCAACTTGTAGTAATACTTCTACCGTTCTTCTTCTCTGTTGAGATAAATTGGCTTTTTGTTGACACCATTCTGTAAAAGTTTGAGCAATCAAATAACCTGGCCACTTTTCCGTCGGTATTCCCTGAACCCCATCTCTTGCTAACCCGCCTTCACTTCTGCCAAATTCAGCTTTACCATAAATACCAATTACTTCCCCCTGGTCGTTTAATATTGGTCCCCCACTCATCCCCGGTCTTGGACTTGCACTTAAAAATAAATCATATCCCAGATTTTCTCCCGTTCCTCTAGCTGTAATTTGGGATGTTAAAAAGAAGTATTTTCGCTGTTGACTATTTGTGTTAGAAGGAATAGGAAATCCAGAATTATGTACCGTTTCTCCCTCTTTAACTGTGCGAGAATCAGCAATTTTAGCAATAGGATAATTTTTAGAACTGGTAAATCTGACTAAGGCTAAATCTAATTTTCCCAGAGTTTGAGCTTTGTTTTCCATGGGGTATTTTTGCCCGTCATGGGTGATAATCTCATAAAGACCATATCCCGCTTTTTTAACCACATGATTGGCTGTCAGCACAGTGTAGGTATTACCATTTTTGTCAATAATTACTCCTGAACCTTTTCCATCTAGTCCTCCAATCATCACCGTGATTGGTTTAGCGATATCATTAACCTCTACAGCAGTTAAAGCAGATACGGGTTGGTATTGTACTAAAGCTAGGGTTGTTGTCCCTAGAATTACGCCTAATCCCTGGGAAAATTTCATAGTTCTTTATCTGTTATAATTGTCTTTTATAATAGTGTTTTTTGTATCACACCAAGAGCAAAAGTTTTAAAAGTTTTCAGGAATTAATTTAACTTTGACTTATCAATGCCTTGTCCATTTTCTGTAGGTTGGGTTAAGCGACAGCGCAACCCAACGCTCATGTTGGGTTTCATGCTTCAACCCAACCTACAAATCTAGGTTTTTATGTGTAGTGTTGGGTTTCATGCTTCAACCCAACCTACAAATTTACAAATCTTATACATCTGAATATGTCCAATAAGTTATTTAAATCATTCTTTAGCAAAAAAGGACTAGTACCCTATATTCTCAATAATCTTGAGAATTTTCTCAATAAGTTGACGAAAAAAGTTAGTTTCAGGGCTTGAAATTCTCAACTATTTTTTGTAGAATTTTTTTAGATAAAATCTGCTTGGGCTTTTTTTGATAAAAAACCTTAATTATCGTCAATAGACATCTCCGAAAATGAATGTAAAGACGTTTTCAATGAATGTAGAGACGTTCTCAATGAATGTAGAGACGTTCTATAGAACGTCTCTACAAGGGTTTCAAACCACGCACATTTAATTACCTCCAGATGTCTAATGGGTTTTCAATAAATATTATACTAGTATCTTCAAATCTGATCAAGGTTGTAAGTAGGTGAACGGAAAAAAACCGACATCAGTAATGAAAAGTAAAGTTGCCCAAAACCGTTCGACTGACGCTCACGGCGAAGCCTGTTCCCTGTTCCCTTGTCATAAGGACAATTTTTAACGCCAACCTACTTAATTTGTTAGTTGTTAATTAACGTTTTTAGAGACGTTCCCCAGAACGTCTCCAGATGATCACTAACGCACTCCCGCTTTCATTCCCGCACCATTTTTTTGTGAGGAATCTTCTGGAAGTTCCACACCAAAAACCCGACAAAAGACCTTTTCTACCTTATAGCCAGTATCAATAGATTCCAAGGGATCTTTCCGCAAACGGTGACGCAGACATAAAGTAATTACCCGACGGATATCGTCAACTGTAACCTCTGTCCGGCCTTCAAAAGCGGTCAAGGCTTTAGCAGCGCGGTTAGTGACAATATCACCCCGCAAACCATCCACATCTAATTCTGAACAAACTTCGGAAATTTTCACCCGAAAATCATAGTCTAAATTAACTTGTGGTAATAATTCCTGAGCATTGACAATTTGCTGTTGTAATGCTATTTGGGGAGTTTGGTGTTTTTCCAAATACACAGCAGGATTTTGGTCAAATTCCCCTCTTTCTTCCACAATTTGCACCCGTAAAGCTGGTTCTTTAACTGTGTGAATTTCCGCGTGCATTCCAAAACGGTCGAGTAATTGAGGACGCAGTTCCCCTTCTTCTGGGTTTCCTGAACCAACAAGCACAAACCGCGCGGGGTGACGAATAGAAATTCCTTCCCGTTCAACGGTATTCCAACCACTAGCTGCGGAATCCAAAAGAACGTCTACCAAGTGGTCATCTAACAAATTGACCTCATCAACGTACAAAATCCCCCTGTTGGCTTTAGCTAGTAGTCCTGGTTCAAAAGCTTTGACACCTTCAGATAAAGCCTTTTCAATGTCAATTGTGCCACAAACCCGGTCTTCTGTTGCGCCTAATGGTAAATCTACCATTTGCACCTTTTTATGAGCAATGGGAACTTCTAACCCTTGGGCTACTTGTTGACGCACTTCATCACTCATTAAGTCCGGGTCGTTGGGGTCGCTGTTGAAGGGGTCATTGGCAACAACAGGTATTTCCGGTAATAAGTCCGCCAATGCGCGGATAGTTGTAGATTTGCCGGTGCCGCGATCGCCCATAATCATTACACCACCAATTTTGGGGTCAATGACATTTAGTAGCAGCGCCAGTTTCATTTCTTCTTGACCGACGATGGCTGTAAATGGAAAGACCGCACGACGCGCACTCGCACTAGCTTGAGCAGTTGAAGTCACTAAATTACCTTATAATATTTTTGATGACAATTTCTTATTTTGACACATCTGGGGAGATGACGGGGTAGGCAAGAGGCAATAGTTTGGGCTATCTGTTGGTAACAAATGTTTTCGTATTTCCTACTCAAGGGGCAGATACGGGGGTACAGCCCCTACACCCCAACATTTTTTGCGACTTTTACCTGTAAAAACCTGACACCTATTTTGTTTTTTATCAGCCCCAAAGCTTTGATTTATATGGGTTAAGAGTTTATTCAGCAGCACCTAAATATAATTTTTTCTGGACTTTTCATTAATTAAATTCCGGGTTCTTGGGTACTTGTTATGCTAAACCCAGAAGTGGAGTGAAGGGAAATCTTAACAGGAAAAAAAATTAATTTTCTAGTTTTTTAATAAGACTAATAATCTTATAATCATTCTTTAAAGAAATGTAAAATTGCGGAAAACCTGTTTCCTGTTCCCTGTTACCTGTTCCCTGTTCCCTAGTTACATTATGTGATTGACAAGGAAAGTAAACCTAAAGATATTTAGAATAAATTGCAGTTCTTGAAAAAACTTCTGTTAATTTGTAAATAATTGGTTAAGCTACAAAGATTTTTACATCCAGAAACCAAGTTAACCAGGTAATTTATCACCAATCACCATTTACGTTTCAGGGGTTATGGTAATGGATATTACGACGCTGTTAATTGTTTGGTTAGTCACCGCTGTTAGTTTGTTTTTTATTAGTAAATTACCTTTGGGAGTGGAAATTGATACTCCAGAAAAGGCGATTTTATCCGCAGCAGTTTTAGGTATTATTACAGCACTTGTGAAGCCAATTCTCAAACTTTTGTTTGTGGTTCCAAGTTTAGCCAGTTTTGATTTATTATCTGGTATCTTCACTTTTATGATAGCTGTTGTTTGTTTTAGTATTGCTGCTTGGTTGGTAGATGGTTTCTATTTGCGTTTTGGTATTTGGAGTGCTATTTTAGGTGCTTTTGCACTTACTATTATCAATAATATTATTTACAAATTATTGGGTGTATAAC
>NZ_KE384606.1:48053-62429 GCF_000426905.1 Dolichospermum circinale AWQC131C | reverse complement strand
AATTGGTAATTGGTAATTGGTAATTGGTAATTGGTAATTGGTAATTGGTAATTGGTAATTGGTCATTACTTCCTATCACCTATCACCTATCACCTATCACCTATCACCGATATCCATTACTTATTCATTGATGCTAGATGGTGCGGTAGTCGTCTCCGCTTGTTGTTGTCGTTGATCCCGTTTTTTGCGGTCTGCTGACAATATATCTGCCATGACGATGAGTGCTTGCGCCATTTTTTCTAGGTTAGAACTGTATAGTTCTAAATCTTTGATCAGTTTGTCTTCTGAAAGATGTAACCCTTTGGCTATCGTTTTTAGTGCTTCAGTTCGTTGTGTATCATCTTTGACCAATGCCGGAGCAGATTCTGCCAATAATGCAAATAAACCAATAGCAAATAAGCGACTGTATTTAAAGTTAGAATTGGCTGCAATTGCCTCTAGTTGTCTTTGTAAATCTGCATCTTGATTTAAGAGAGTTGCTTGACTCAAACCGGCAATTAAATCCTGAACTGGTACCTTGGCCGCTAAAGCTTGTAATCTAGAAGCATCTTGTCGGTAGCGGTGGGGGTCCTGTTCCACTGCGTGACAAATTGCTTGAAAAATTGACTCTTGATCTTGTTCTGGCTGGTAGCCAGCCATGAAGCGGTCAAAAGTTGTCACAACGCCCAAAGCATAAATCCCATCATAGCTAAAATCAACATTGACTGACAGTAGGTGCATTTCTACCATCAATTCTTCCACTACCCGGCGGTAAATAGTATTAATCGGCCTGGTATGAAGGGTGTAGAACGTTTTTTTTGTATCAGATACTGTACGGACGTTATTCACAAAGAGAATTTTTAAGAGGGACGTATTTCCATTTTCTAGTATGAACCAATTAGGGCTAAATAGTTCAAGTTATATCAAGAACTTAGACTGCGAGGTACACCTTCTAGGGCTTCTTCTTGAGTTTCAAAGATTTCAAATACTGTATCCATCATTGTGACTTCAAACACAAGCTTGGCTTCTGGGTTAATATTACAAATACGAAAACTGCCCTTAACCTTATCAGCATCACGCATCCCAGCTACTAAGGAAGTCAGTCCAGAACTATCAATAAAATTTACTTGGCCTAGATCAATAACAACATGACGACTAAGTTTAGAAATACATTCCTGTAGTTTCAGCCGAAATTGCCAAGCAGTAGTAATATCTAAGCGACCCGCCGGAGTTAACACTATGATAGTGTTACCGTCTTGAGTTGTGTAGGTTTTTTGCTCTATATGAATCATTGAAGTAACATCCTGTTGCTAATATTTGCTCATCAATCATCAGTAGGGTTTCTCAAGAAATTTTTAGGGAATAGGGAATAAGCAAGAGCAAAGAGAAGGAGTGCCTCTTGCTTGTTAACTATTGCCTATTCTTGAATTGGTTTCCAGTTAATCCAATCTTGAGGTTTGAGGAAAGTCTCATACAACTCGGCTTCAGGAGAATTTGGTTCTGGTTGATAACCATATTCCCAACGGACTAAAGGTGGTAAAGACATGAGAATTGATTCTGTGCGACCGTTGGTTTGGAGTCCAAAAATTGTTCCTCGGTCATAAACCAAATTAAATTCTACATATCTACCACGACGGTATAATTGAAAATTCCGTTGGCGATCGCCGTATTCCATGTCATGGCGACGTTGTACAATGGGCGTATAGGCTGGTAAAAATGCCCCAGCACAGTCTTGAACCAAGGCAAATATATCTTCCCAAGTGCGTGATGGTAAATCCCCCACCTGATTACTATAAATAGCAGCGTCCCCATGAGGATCTGGACCGCGATATATAGAACCTTGACCATCTTGATAATCTAAAAATAAACCGCCAATTCCCCGTGTTTCTCCCCGATGTTTCAGGTAAAAATACTCATCACACCAACGTTTAAACACAGGATAATATTCAGGATGATGTTGGTCGCAAGCTTGTTTTAAAGTCTTATGAAAGTGTACTGCATCTTCAGCAAAGGGATAATAAGGTGTTAAATCTGCCCCACCACCAAACCACCACACAGGACCTGCTTCAAAATAGCGGTAATTCAAATGCACTGTAGGTACATAAGGATTGCGTGGGTGTAACACCAAAGAAGTACCAGTTGCGTAAAAACCATGTCCTTCTGCTTCTGGACGTTGGACTAAAATCGAGGGTGGTAAATGAGAACCCCAAACTTCAGAAAAATTCACACCTGCTTGTTCAAATATTCTACCATCTCGTAGTACACGCGATCGCCCACCACCCCCTTCTGGACGCTGCCAACTATCTTCCTGAAACTTACCAACACCATCTAATTTTTCTAAACCCTGGGTAATTTGGTCTTGAACATACTGCATAAACTGACTAACTCTAGCCTGAGCATTGACACCAGGGAGAAAATTAGATGATTCTTTTGTGATAGTGGGGGTTTGTGAGTTGGTTAACATAGATTCCCGAACCTAAAATTACAATTTCTAAACAATTACAAATTTTTGTTGTCAAAACTTGTCAGCAGTCAGAGTCAAAAATCCGGCTTAATCTGTCAGAACAGCTTTTTATTAGAGGTGAAAACACAACCGTTCAAAACGCCTGTAAATCTCCTTTAGCACGGAAAGTTATTCTTATCCACAGATATCATATCTGAGGGATCATTTTCCTAGTTATACAAATAATCTTATGATTTTGTTTACAGACTTTACTGCATATTGTTTCCAGGAGGAGGAGTTTGAGTACAATTTTCTCAAAAGTCATAGTTAGCAGACAAAATATCAAGCAATGTTAAGCATTGTCACGGTTATATGCAGCAGATCAAAATCATACCAAATTGGTTATCCAAACTCATCCACGGTAAACGTCGGCGGTTTTGTGCGTCTCTAGTACGAACCTATCGGGAAATCAGTTCTGCCTCCGTAGATGAACTTTGGCAAAAGGTTGTAGATTTAACAGATGTTTCCTGGCATCCTCTACTTAAAAGTACCAATGTTCCCTTAGGATTAGTCCCCAAACCGGGCTTGATTTTTCAAGCAGTGACAAGGTTTTGGCCAATTCCGATTCGGATTTTTGTAGAACGAGTCAGTCCTAAACAGACGTTAAGTATCCGGGTTTTAGCAATTCCTGGCATAGAAGAAAGAGTAATATACCAAGTAGAATCAACCCTCTGCGGATCTTACTTATCTTATTCTGTGACTTTGCGTGGTTGGTTATCCCCCCTCATTTGGTCTTTATCTCGTCCTTATGTAGATCGGGTGGCTAGAGCGCTGATAGAATCTGTAGAAAATCCTGGATTATCCCAGAAAAAATCTTTACATGGTGGCTGCTTTGATTTTTAGAGTATTCAGGCTGGAAATACGGGACAGGGAATGTTGTTAACGTTCTATGCACCATATTCGATTATTTTCTTCAATCTCAAATCCCAAATCCCTTGACCACTGACAACTGACCCCAATAAAGTTAAGATTCATCTATCAATGAAAATTTTTTAAGCTTGATAGAAGCGGCAACGGTAAACACATTATGTATGATGTCTTAGATTCCCATTCAGTCCTGGAAGTGTTGCGACCAGTAGAAGATCCAGAACTTCGTAAAAGTCTGGTAGAACTCAACATGATTCGCAACGTTAAAATTGACGGTGGCCAGGTTAGTTTCACCTTGGTGTTAACTACCCCTGCTTGTCCTCTCAGGGAATTTATAGTTGAAGATTGTCAAAAAGCTGTTAAAAAGTTGCCCGGTGTCACAGATGTAATTATAGAAGTCACAGCAGAAACACCCCAGCAAAAAAGCTTACCAGACCGCAATGGTGTTCCCGGAGTGAAAAATATTATTGCTGTTTCTAGCGGTAAAGGTGGTGTTGGTAAAAGTACAGTGGCGGTAAATATTGCAGTTGCTTTAGCACAAACTGGGGCTAAAGTCGGTTTATTAGACGCGGATATTTACGGACCAAATGATCCCACCATGTTGGGTTTGAGTGACGCTGAAATTAATGTTCGTTCCAGTGATGGCCGCGACATTCTCGAACCAGCATTTAATCATGGTGTTAAACTAGTTTCTATGGGCTTCTTAATTGATAAAGATCAGCCTGTAATTTGGCGTGGTCCCATGCTCAATGGTGTAATTCGGCAGTTTCTCTATCAAGTAGAATGGGGAGAATTGGATTATCTGATTGTGGATATGCCACCAGGAACAGGAGATGCTCAATTAACTTTAACCCAAGCTGTACCCATGGCTGGGGTTGTAATTGTGACTACACCACAAACGGTTTCCCTGTTGGATTCCCGTAAAGGTTTACGGATGTTCCAGCAGTTAAATGTACCAGTTTTGGGAATTGTGGAAAATATGAGTTATTTTATACCCCCAGATCAACCAGATAAACAATATGACATTTTTGGTTCTGGGGGTGGTTCTAAAACAGCCACAGAATTAGGAGTCCCCTTATTAGGATGTGTACCATTAGAGATTTCTACGAGAATAGGCGGTGATAATGGTGTACCAATAGTCATTGGTGAACCTGACACAGCCGCAGCTAAAGCCTTAACAGCGATCGCTCTTACTGTAGCAGGTAAAGTATCAGTTAATGCCTTGACATAGAATTTTGGGAAGAGGTGATTGGGAATAATTTATTACCAATTACCAATTACCCATTACCCCGTACCCCGTTAAAGCCCTCCGCCGCACACAATGTTATCAAAACCTTCTTTCCCGAAAATGCGTTGGCAATATTGGCTCAAGCCTTGGCAACAAATGGACGGACTATTGTTTTTTTTACCCGTTGCCGTTAGTATGTTTGGTGGGCTGATGATTCTGAGTACAGAACTCAAGCAACCTGTAACCGACTGGTGGTGGCACTGGTTAATAGCCGGTATTGGTTCAACTATCGCCTTATTTTTAGCTCGTTGCCGTTACGAAAATCTAATACAATGGCATTGGTTCATTTACGGGCTAACCAACTTTAGTTTAATAGCCGTCATGCTGGCCGGTACTAGTGCCAAAGGCGCACAGCGTTGGATTAGTATTGCTGGGTTTAATGTCCAACCCTCAGAATTTGCCAAGATAGGATTAATTATCACCTTAGCTGCTTTATTACATAGGTCTACAGCTTCCACACTGGAAAGTGTTTTCCGGGTTTTGGCAATTACGGCTATACCTTGGGCATTGGTATTTTTACAGCCAGACTTAGCCACATCGCTTGTATTTGGGGCTATATTTATAGGAATGTTGTATTGGGCAAATGCTAACCCCGGCTGGTTAATACTCATGATTTCCCCTGTCATAGCCGCAATTCTATTTAGTATATCTTGGCCATTATCTACACCCATAATTTTATCTAAAGAAATATCATTGAGTATATTAGGTTTAATATGGGCAGTGGCCATGGGAATAGTCGGTTGGTTTAGTCTCCCATGGAAGAGATTTGGTATTGCTACTATTGGTTCATTATGTCTAAATATGCTCGGTGGTGAATTAGGTATTTTTGCTTGGAATCATATATTAAAAGAATATCAGAAAAATCGGTTGAGTGTATTTATTAACCCTGAACATGATCCTCTGGGTGCGGGTTATCACTTAATTCAATCTCGTATTGCTATTGGTGCTGGTGAAATTTGGGGCTGGGGTTTATTTAAAGGTCCTATGACTCAACTGAATTTCGTTCCTGAACAACATACAGACTTTATTTTTTCAGCCGTTGCTGAAGAATTTGGCCTTGTGGGCTGCTTAATTTTACTATCTATCTTTTGCTTAATTTGTTTGCGCTTACTTCATGTAGCACAAACCGCTAAAGATAACTTTGGTTCGCTTTTAGCCATTGGTGTGTTATCCATGATTGTGTTTCAACTTATTGTTAATGTTGGCATGACCCTGGGTTTAGCGCCAGTGGCAGGAATTCCTTTACCATGGATGAGTTATGGGCGATCGGCCATGTTGACTAACTTTATTGCTATTGGTATAGTAGAATCTGTAGCTAATTATCGTCAACGTCAAAAGTATTGAGTTTAAATCACAAAAATCTAGTCCGATCTAGTCAAATATTAACATCTGCGGCCTAAAAATATTGACACTCATTCCTCCCTAAAAGCATTAAGCTAGAAATAGGAAATCAAGGAGGGTAAATATAATATGATGATCCTGCCAGGAACAACTGTTCGCGTCAAAAATCCCGCTGATATATATTATCGATCTGAAGGACTTGTACAACGAGTTAGTGATGGTAAAGTGGCTGTACTATTTGAAGGTGGTAATTGGGATAAAATAATTACTTTCCGTCTCCCAGAATTAGAACCTGTGGAAACTACAGTCCAGAAAAAGGGTTAGTAAATATTAAGTAGGGTGTGTTACGGCTATACAATTTGGGAGTTGGAAAGACAAAATATTAGCCGTAATGCACCTTATGGGCTGTTTATTCATTTTTGATGTGATTTTTAATTACTAACTTTTAATAGTTCATGCGTTTACCTTTACCACAGTTCACTACGGGTGATAGCGGATTGCCACCTAGTAATCGCTATTCTCAACATTTTGCGGAAGTAATTGAAACCAATACTACAGAATTTTTGGCTCAGTGTTTAGAACCCGAAGACTTGAGTTTCCCACCAATGCCACCTTTTGGTAGTTGGGTGAGTGCTGTGGATGAAGAATCTGGTAATCAAGTTTATGCTATAGTCTATCATGCCACAACTATGCCTGTTGATTCTGTACATCGGGCAGTTGCTTTAGGGTTATCCTTAGAAGCTTTGCGTGAGGAACAACCCCAAATATTTGCTATGCTAAAAACTGAATTTAGAGCCGCAATTGTGGGATTTGAGGAAAAATCTATAAATAGTCATCATGGCAAGATGTATCAATATTTGCCACCTCGTCCTCCACAAATTCACCAAGCCGTTTATCGCTGTCAACCGGAGGCCATTATTCAGTTTACTGAAGATTTGGATTTTCTGCGAACATTACTGATGATTAATGGTGCGCCAGTAGATTCTCTGGTTGCAGCAGCTATTCGTGGAGTGTATCAGTTACGCAAAACTGAGCGAGAATGGTTGATTAAAGCCGGACGACATCTAAGTATATTACTCAAAGATGATTATGACCGTCTGCGCTTTATTTTGAGTCAAATCCACCCATAGTGATTTTTGACAAACCCTAATTAATTGCGTTTAACTAAGTAGGTAAACGGAAAAAAACCGAAATATATAACGAAAAGTAAAGTTGCCCAAAACCTCTTCCCTGTTCCCTGCTCCCTTGTCATAACAACAATTTTTAACGGCAACCTACTTAGTTGGCTTTCCCCTTTCCTAGATTAAGAGAGTTGATGATAATGATCAAATTACTTATTTTTGGACTAATCGTGATTTATGTTGGTGGTGTGTGGAAATTTTGGACCGGATTTAACAGAACTAATTTTAACCAAACTTTACCCAACCGCATAGGTTTAGCTTTGTTGTGGCCTGCTTTATTTTTGGCTAATCCATCCTATCGTCGCAATTTTAGAAAAGCGTTGAAAGGATAATTAATTCATAATTACCAACCAATTATGAATTAATTATCTTTGTGAGAATCTTTGTTAAAAATTGTGCAAATTGACTAAAAAGCTTGAATCCACTCCTTAACAGAATACTCTATCCAAATACCGTTTTGCCAATAGGGATCAGATTCCACTAATTGACGAACGGTGTTTTCGTCTTCGGCTTCATAAATAGCAAAAACTTGAGTTACATCTTTTGTCGGTCCAATAGTAATCAAAATCCCCGCTTGCTTCTGTTTTGCTAATCCTGCTAAATGATCTTGACGATAGGGTTCACGTTTCGTTAATACGTCTTCACAGTAACTTCCCCACATGATGTATTTTGTCATAACTGCTGATGATTGATAGTTATTAAAAACTATAGCAACATGAGGTTTTTTTCAGATAGAGATTGATGATCAAGTTTTTAATTTCACCAACATCTCTGTATACTTAATAACATTTAATATCAATCTCGGCATTTATACAGATATTTATAATTATATGAAGTATATCCTAACCTGCTAATCGCTGGCGGGGAGGTAGCTAGGTATGTGGTTATTACACCAATGCCAATGAGAAAGAAATTATATTTTCATCTATCTTGAGGTAGATTTTTATTAAAATAAATTACAATTTTGTATAGCACATCACAGTTTAATAGTTAAATATAGAACTAATATCTCACTTTAAAAAGATAACTAATCAAAAATATGGGTAGACAATTTAACCGACGTAAGTTTCTGCTTTACGGTGCTGCGGGTATTGGTAGTAGCATTTTCTTAAAAGCTTGTGCTAATAATAGCCCCAACACTGCGAATAGTCCCGCAGCATCTACCAGTACACCTACCGTAGTTAGTAAGGATAGTAAAACCATCAAGGTAGGTATTTTACATTCTCTCAGTGGTACAATGGCCATTAGCGAGAAAAGTGTGGTAGACGCGGAAAAACTAGCAATTAAGGAAATTAACGCCGCTGGGGGTGTTTTAGGTAAACAAATTGAAGCAGTTGTTGAAGACGGCGCTTCTAATTGGGATACCTTTAGAGAAAAAGCTACTAAATTGATTGACCAGGATCAAGTAGCTGTAGTTTTCGGTTGTTGGACTTCCGCTAGTCGCAAAAATGTCAAGCCAGTTTTCGAGAGTAAAGACCATATGCTCTGGTATCCTGTGCAGTATGAAGGTCAAGAATGTTCTAAAAACATTTTTTACACTGGTGCAGCCCCAAATCAACAAATTGAACCTTCTGTTGATTGGTTGTTGAAGAATAAAGGTAAAGAGTTCTTTTTAGTCGGTTCTGACTATGTTTTCCCCCGCACTGCTAATAACATTATTAAAGCTCAATTAGAGGCTTTAGGTGGGAAAACTGTTGGGGAAGATTACTTACCTTTGGGTAATACGGAAGTAACAGCTATTATCACGAAAATTAAGCAGGTTTTACCAAAGGGTGGAGTAATTTATAATACTCTAAATGGTGATAGTAATGTTGCTTTCTTCAAACAGTTGAAAGGAGCGGGATTGACACCAGATAAGTATCCTTCCATGTCTGTGAGTATTGCGGAAGAGGAAGTTAAAGCTATTGGTGTGGAGTATCTAAAAGGACATTATGCTGCTTGGAATTATTTTCAAACAGTAGACACACCTGCTAATAAGAAATTTGTGGCAGCCTTTAAGAAGGAATACGGTGAAGATAGAGTAATAAATGACCCAATGGAAGCCGCCTATATTGCGGTGTATTTATGGAAACAAGCGGTAGAAAAAGCCACTACAACTGACTTAGCGAAAGTCCGGGTTGCGGCCTATGGTCAAACTATAGATGCACCGGAAGGAAAAGTGACAGTTAATGCCAATCATCACATATCAAAAATTGTGCGGATTGGTCAAGTCAGACAGGATGGCCTATTTGACATTGTTTATGCTACCCCCGCACCAGTTGAACCAGTTCCCTGGAATCAATTTGTGAAAGAGACTAAGGGATTTGCTTGTGATTGGTCTGATCCCGCAAAAGGTGGTAAATACAAGAAAGGTTAATTTTATGATCAGTTGTCAGCGGTTAGTTATACAATTGCATCTCAATGAGGTATGTATCGGCGGGCAAGATGCCCACCCCACAGGAGTTTTACTATTCATATTTGTACTTTGTTGAGTAGCAATTTTGTGATGTGAAAATAACTGAAAAATAACTAATGGCTGACAACTGACTATTAAGAATAAATTGATAATTGCGGGGAGAAAATGTTAACAGGTTTTTTAGAAGCTGTCTTTAATGGTGTTAGTATTGGCGCTGTTTTATTAATTGCTGCGTTAGGATTAGCGATCATATTTGGCTTAATGGGTGTCATTAATATGGCTCATGGTGAGCTAATGATGTTTGGCGCTTATACAACTTTTGTTGTCCAAAATGTTTGTAAGCAATTAGGTGGGGTTTGGTTTGATGTTTATATATTTTTGGCTTTGATTATCGCTTTTGTTTTCACTGCTGGTCTGGGATTAGTTCTGGAAAAAAGCGTAATTCGTTATCTCTATGGACGACCTTTAGAAACTCTGTTAGCAACCTGGGGAGTAAGTTTAATTTTTCAGCAGTTTGTCCGCAGTGTGAATTTATTATTGATCATCGGGATAGCTTTGTTTTCTCTTCTGTTTTTTGGGGGTTTATGGATTTTAAATTCTCGGAATAATTTGCAGAAAACTCGTAATTTGGTTGTGGGAGTTTTACTATTTTTGTCACTAGGATTGACAATTACAATTTGTGATCTGTTAGGTAAAACCTATCAGCAAGCAGTAACTTTACCCTGGTTTGGCGCTCAAAATGTGGATGTTACAGCCCCTAGTTGGTTACAAGCTGGTGTATCTTTAGCTGGTGTACAATTACCCTATGCGCGGTTATTTATTATTGCTTTGACGATTATTTGTGTGGGGGGAATTTATCTATTTTTGCAAGGTTCTCATTGGGGATTAAGAATTAGGGCTGTAACGCAAAATCGCAGTATGAGCGCCTGTTTGGGTATCCCCACTCAACAAGTTGATGCGATTACTTTCGCGCTGGGTTCAGGGTTAGCTGGTGTAGCTGGATGTGCAATTAGTTTACTCGGTTCTGTTGGACCAAATACTGGACAAAATTACATTATTGACACCTTTATGGTGGTGGTTGTCGGTGGTGTGGGTAATTTAGCTGGTACGATTTTGGCCGCTTTGGGAATTGGGACAATTAATTATTTGATTGGTTCGGGAACTTTGGCTTTGTTGTTGGGTGGGGTTAAGCCTTTGGCTGATTTATTGAGTTTTTTTGCAACTACAAGTATGGCTAAGGTGATGGTTTTTGCGTTGATTATTGTGTTTTTACAATGGAAGCCAGGAGGGATTTTTCCCCAAAAGGGTCGTCATGTTGATGTTTAGATTATGAGAAATTAACCGCAGATAAACGTGGATTTGAGAAAATGGATAAGTTAGGAATGATGAAAATTAAAAAGGGGCGAAATTTAATATTAGTTGAAGTTGGGGTGGTTTGTGCGATCGCTTTAATTTTGATTTTGATTATGCCGGTGTTACTTTCAGATTTTCGTCTGAATTTATTGGGACGATTTTTGTCTCTGGCTATTGTGGCTTTAGGAATTGATTTAATTTGGGGTTACGCTGGTTTATTGAGTTTGGGACATGGGATTTTCTTCGGTTTGGGTGGATATGCGATCGCTATGTACCTAAAATTGCAAGTTCCTACTGGGGAATTACCGGATTTTATGGCGCTTTATGGTGTTACGGAACTTCCTGGATTTTGGCGGCCTTTTTCTTCTTTTCCCCTGTCTATGGCTGCTGTGGTGATGATTCCAGGTTTGTTAGCAGGATTACTAGGATATTTAGTATTTCGTAATCGCATTAAGGGGGTTTATTTTTCAATCTTGACTCAAGCTGCAATTATTGTATTTTTCAATTTTTTTAATGGACAACAACAATTTTTTAATGGCACAAATGGACTCATAGATTTTACCACTTTTCCGCCTTTATCTTGGGGAGTTAATGGCAGTGGTGCTATAGTTAGTGATAGCAAAACTCAATTTGTTTTTTATGTCTTGACGGTGATATTTTTGGCGGCTATTTATGGGCTGTGTCGCTGGTTAACTAGTGGACGTTTTGGCAGATTATTAATAGCTATTCGTGATGATGAAAGTCGGGTCAGATTTTCTGGTTACGACCCCACAGACTTTAAAGTATTAGTATTTGCAGTTTCGGGAGCAATTGCTGGTATAGCTGGGGCATTTTACACCGTTCAAAGTGGTTCTGTATCCCCTAGATCCATGGATATTGGCTTTTCTATTGAAATGGTGATTTGGGTGGCTGTGGGGGGACGAGGGACGTTAACTGGGGCATTTATTGGCACTTTATTAGTTAATTATGCCCGCACTTTTTTAAGTGAACAATTCGCCGAAATATGGCTATTTTTTCAGGGTATACTATTATTAACTATCGTTATTTTGCTTCCTGACGGCATCATGGGATGGTTAAATAAACAAAATATTCCTTTTTGGAAACGTCAGCAATTAAAATTTTCTGATACCTATCCTAGTTTAGAAGAAGATATGGAGGTGAAACATGAACGCCAAAATCCTGGAAACTGAAAATGTCACCGTTAGTTTTGACGGTTTTAAGGCCATAAATCGCCTAAATTTTAGTATGAATGTTGGTGAATTGCGGGTAGTAATAGGTCCAAATGGGGCAGGGAAAACTACCTTTTTGGATGTGATTACAGGTAAGGTACAACCAACCATAGGAAGAGTCCTATTTAAGGGTAGAAATTTACGTTCTTTAGCTGAACATCAAATTGCACGCTTGGGAATTGGTCGCAAATTTCAAACACCGCGAATTTATCTAAATTTAACACCTTTTGAGAATTTAGAAATCACTAGTAATCGTCAAAAAAATGTTTTTTCTACCTTGTTTGGTTCTATAAATTCTGCGGAAAGAAATAGTCTCAAAGGTTTATTAGAAACCATTGGTTTAACTGCAAAAGCAAATATTCCAGCGGCTTTATTATCCCACGGAGAAAAGCAACGTTTGGAGATTGGAATGTTAGTAGCACAATCTCCTGATTTATTACTTGTTGATGAACCTGTAGCTGGTTTAACAGATGAAGAAACCCATAATATCGGTAATTTGTTATTAACATTAGCGGAAAGTCATTCAATTTTAGTCATTGAACATGATATGGAATTTGTACGACAAATCGCTAAGAAGGTGACAGTATTACATGAGGGTTCGGTATTGTGTGAAGGTGATTTTGAGGAAGTCAGAAATGACCCCCGCGTTATTGAAGTATATTTGGGAAAACAGGAAGAGAATCACACCCCTCTTAGTCCCCCATTATAAAGGGGGGAAACAAGAATCCCCTCCCCTTGTCAATGGGAGGGTGGGGTAAAATTGGGAAAATTAAAATAGTTAATCAGGTTAATTTGATGATGCTAAAAATTTCTAATCTTAACGTTCATTATGGTGAAAGTCATATTCTGAGAAATGTGGATTTGACTGTATTACCAGGACAAATGGTATGTTTAATTGGACGCAATGGTGTAGGAAAAACAACCATGCTAAAAACAATTATGGGACTACTCAAACCTAGCAGCGGAATTATTAATTTCGCAGGGGAAATAATTAACGCTAAACCGACTTATGAAAGGGCGAAAATGGGTATTGGTTATGTCAGTCAAGGAAGGGAAATTATCCCGCGATTAACAGTTAAAGAAAATCTGCTTTTGGGATTAGAAGCTAGACAAAAACCAGTCAAAAAACCGGAAATTCCCTCAGAAATTTTCAGCCTATTTCCAGTTTTAAAAACAATGCTTTCTCGTATGGGTGGAGATCTAAGTGGTGGACAACAGCAACAATTAGCGATCGCTCGTGCTTTAATGGGAAGACCACAACTACTCGTACTAGACGAACCGACGGAAGGTATCCAACCCTCAATCATTTTGGAAATTGAAGCCGCAGTCCGTCAGATTATTGAAACTACAGGGATTTCTGTTTTATTGGTGGAACAACACTTGCATTTTGTCCGTCAGGCAGATTACTATTATGCTATGCAAAAAGGCGGAATTGTTGCTTCAGGTCCAACTCAGGAACTTAGTCAGGATGTGATTCAAAGATTTTTAGCGGTTTAAGGGTATATTGAAGTATTACCAACAAGGTGCGCCATTTTTTTTTTGGAGGTTGGATTTTACCATTATATACAGCAGTTTCCGTCAGTGCCATATCAAAATATACACTTACTTGTCCGCAAAAATTAGGTTAAATGTAGCCAATGCTGCAACGCCTATAAACTCTGCTAGTAACTACTGACGTGATTTTTTCTTGGAAACCTTGAGTACAGGTAAAGGAGCAGTAGAAGACTGAGGAGGTAAATAATGTTGAACAACAAGCTCTTCTGGTAAAGACGGACGCTGCTGCATACGCCATAATTTAAAAGCGAAAGCCACCCCTGTTGTTGCTAAACCAAAGGTGAAGAGTGACCAACTATCATCCAACCCACCAATGAGAGCATCTATTACACCTACAGTTAAGAATACACTAACTATAGGTTCTTTGCGGTAGGCTGACTTTAAAAAACGAGGTAATACAGCATTCATCACGGCTTACTTAGTTCCATTTAGTGGTTTTGTATAAATTTACTTGAAGTATTTCAACTACAAGTTGTTTGTTTCATCAAGGGCAAATAATAGCACAAACAATTATAATCTTTCTAGACAAAAAAGTGGGTACGGTAATTCGCACTCGACGACACTACTGTTTGTTCGGCTTCACTAATTATTTAGTGATAGTTCTTCCTTGTCGGTTCTATGATAACATTTTTTAAATTAATTGTCAAGCCCTAAATCTGCTTTTTTCGCGGGATTTGATGCGGAGA
>NZ_KE384606.1:47829-48035 GCF_000426905.1 Dolichospermum circinale AWQC131C | reverse complement strand
TTTTTTAGGGTTTTTCTCTGTTGTTGAACTTTATTATTTGATGATAGTTCTTCCTCGTCGGTTGTATCATAACAAGTTTTAAATTAATTGTCAATCTCTAATTCTTCTTTTTTCGCGGGATTTGATGCGGAGATAAATTAACCACGAAGTCACGAAGGTAAGAGGTTTTTTAGGGTTTTTCTCTGTTGTTGAACTTTATTATTTGG
>NZ_KE384606.1:17493-47429 GCF_000426905.1 Dolichospermum circinale AWQC131C | reverse complement strand
GTCGGTTCTATGATAACATTTTTAAAATTAATTGTCAAGCCCTAAATCTGCTTTTTTCGCGGGCTTTGATGAGGAGATAAATTAACCACGAAGTCACCAAGAACAGGAAGGTAAGAGGTTTTTTAGGGTTTTTCTCTGTTGTTGAGCTTTATTATTTGATGATAGTTCTTCCTCGTCCGTTCTATGATAACAAGTTTTAAATTAATTGTCAATCTCTAATTCTGCTTTTTTCGCGCGACTTGCTGGGGAAATTAAATGTTATTTTTGTAATTATTGACAGGTCGGGTATCTTGTTGTTCGGAAAAAAACTATGACATCATCAACACCAGAAAGTTTATCTAAATTCGTCCAATTTTGTAACCAATATATTACCGGACAGGAACGCAAAGAAGCACAAACTTTTCTTGACCGATTTTTTCGGGCTTTTGGTCATGAGGGTGCTTTGGAAGCAGGAGCGAAATATGAGGAAGCTATTAAAAAAGGTAGTAAAACTGGAAAAACGGGTTTTGCTGATTTGGTTTGGAAACCTCGCGTTTTAATTGAAATGAAAAAGCGCGGAGAAGACTTAAATAAACATTATTCTCAAGCTTTTGATTATTGGACTAGGTTAGTTCCAAATCGTCCTAAATATGTGATTTTATGTAATTTTGATCAATTCTGGATTTTTGATTTTGATATTCAGATAGATACACCTGTAGATAAAATCTCCCTTGAAGAACTACCAGCACGGTCGGGAGCGTTGGCTTTTATGGAATTAGGTCAAAAAACTCCTATATTCCAAAATAACCAGGTAGAAGTGACAGAACGGGCTGCTCGTCGTATGGGAGAGTTATTATTAGAGTTGGAAGCTAGGGGTATTGAAAAGTTAACAGCACAGCGGTTTGTTTTACAATGTGTGTTAGCTATGTTTGCGGAAGATAGACAGTTGTTACCCCGTGATTTGTTTGTTTCTTGTGTTCAAGATTGTATGAATGGGTCAAGTTCCTATGATCTTTTGGGTGGTTTGTTTCGGGAAATGAATCTACCGGGGAAAACTCCTGCGGGACGTTATCAGGGTGTAGATTATTTTAATGGGGGTTTATTTTCTCGCATTGACCCCATTGAATTAACTAGGGAAGAATTAAATTTTTTAGATGTTTCTGCGCGGGAAAATTGGAGTCAGGTCCGTCCCGCGATTTTTGGGAATTTATTTGAGGGAACGGTAGATAAGAAAGAACGTCACGCGAAGGGAATTCATTATACTTCTGAGGGAGATATTATGAAAATTGTCCGTCCCACAATTAGTCGTTATTGGGAGGATAAAATTGAGGAAGCAAATACAGTTAAAGAACTGGGAAAATTGCAGATAGAATTACAAGGTTATCGGGTTTTGGACCCTGCTTGTGGTTCGGGAAATTTTCTTTATATAGCATATCAGCAATTGAAAAGAGTGGAAAGAATGCTTTTAGAAAAAATCCAGTCTTTGAATGGGTCTAAAAGTCAACAAATGGAAATGGGTTTGGTAACACCTTTACAGTTTTATGGTATGGATACAAATCCTTTTGCTGTGGAATTAGCGCGGGTAACTTTGATGATAGCGCGGAAAATTGCGATTGATGATTTATGTTTGACTGAACCTGCTTTACCTTTGGATACTTTGGATGATAATATTGTTTGTCAAGATGCTTTGTTTGGTGAATGGGTCAAAGCTGATGCTATTATTGGAAATCCACCGTTTTTAGGTGGTAAACATATTAGAATGAATTTGAATGATGAATATGTAGATAGAATTTTTAAACGTTTTCCGAAAGTTAAAGATGTAGATTTTTGTGTTTATTGGTTTCGGTTGGCTCATGATAAAATTGATGAGAAGGGTAGAGTTGGTTTGGTTGGTACTAATTCTATAAGTCAAGGTAAAAGTAGAATTGCGGCTTTAGATTATATTACTCAAAATGGTGGTTATATTCATGAGGCTGTTTCTACACAACCTTGGTCTGGTGCTGCGAAGGTTCATGTGAGTATTATTAATTGGTGTAAGGATAAACCGCGAAAATATTATTTAGATGATCTTGTTGTTTCACAAATCAATTCTTCTCTAAAATCTACTGTTGATGTTTCTCAAGCTGTGCGGTTAAAAGTAAATCTCAATAAATGCTTTCAGGGTGTAATTCCTGTGGGAAAAGGATTTTTTGTAACTGAACAACAGGTTACAGATTGGATAAAAACAGATGGAAAAAATCAAGATGTTCTTAAACAATCTATTTCAGCACAAGATTTAACAGATAATCCTCATGGTACACCAAAAAGATGGATTATTGATTTTAATGATATGAGTCTTGAGGATGCTAGTGATTATCAATTACCTTTTGAACACATTAAAACCTATGTTAAATATGAACGGGATAGTAATCGTAGAGATGTTACCAGAATGAATTGGTGGAAATATGGTGAAAAAAGACCAGCAATGAGAACAGCATTATCTACTTTATCATTTTATTTTGCAGTTCCTTGTCATTCTAAATGGTTTATTTTTTCACGAGTTAATAAAGATTGGCTACCTAATAACTCTATTACTGTTCTCGCATTAGATGATTTTTATATCCTTGGTATTCTCACATCTAACGTACATCGTGTTTGGGTAAAAGCGCAAAGTTCGACTTTAAAAGGTGACACTCGTTATACTCACAACACTTGTTTTGAAACTTTCCCATTTCCGCAAACAGTAGATATAAAAATAGTCCAACAAATTCGCACTAAAACAGAAGAACTAAATGAACATCGTAGTCAACAAATGGAAACCAAACAATGGGGAATCACTACATTATATAATAAATTTTTCACCGAACCGAGCAGTCAACTTTATAAACTACATCAACAACTGGATAAACTGGTAATGTCAGCTTATCAATTCAACCCAGAAGATGATATTTTAGAAAGACTGCTGCTATTAAATTTGGAATTAGCCGAAAAAGAAAAACAGGGAATTAAAATTATTGGACCAGAAATACAAAATTAGTATGTAGGGTGCGTTAGAAGCGTTGAAAGATGATAAAATCAACTATTAAATAAAATCCGCGACGTAGCGCACCAAACTTACAGAAGTATAAAAATCAAAAATTATCTTACTCAAACACTTACTCTTTGCGCCTCTGCGTCTCTGCGTGAGATAAAACTCTTCAATTCCGACCAAAAGCAGATCAGATCAAGTTAACTGCACAAATTACCACCAAAAACAGGTAAAAATAAAGAAAAGGATCTTTGTATAACCAATACAGTTTTTCATGGAAATCAACTTTAACGTTCCCTTATTGGCTACAGCCACAGAAACAGCAGATAGTTCCATGGTATTAGCGGCCGTACTATTGAGTTTAGTCGTGATTTACTTTGCCAGCAAGGTGGGGGGAGAATTATCCAACAAAATCGGTTTACCAGCGGTTTTAGGTGAACTTGTCGGGGGTGTGGTTATCGGTGTCTCTGTACTCCATTTGTTGATATTCCCTGAAGGTGGTACAGACGCTGGTAATTCTTTGATTATGTCCTTTTTGCAAATCACCGCTGGGTTAAGCCCAGAAGCGACACCACAGGTATTTGCAGCCCAGTCTGAGGTGATTTCGGTTTTATCAGAATTGGGTGTGATTATCCTCT
This sequence comes from Dolichospermum circinale AWQC131C, assembly GCF_000426905.1. Lineage (NCBI taxonomy): Bacteria > Bacillati > Cyanobacteriota > Cyanophyceae > Nostocales > Aphanizomenonaceae > Dolichospermum > Dolichospermum circinale. The sequence goes on along the minus strand of NZ_KE384606.1, from coordinate 43,805 downwards.
TGTTTGAAATTGGCTTAGAGTCTAATCTCAAAGACCTCATGTCCGTGGGTATTCAGGCCTTTGTTGTGGCTACCGTGGGGGTGATAGTTCCCTTTGCTGCGGGAACTGTGGGGTTAATGACAATATTTGGTGTTAGTGCTATACCTGCTATTTTCGCTGGTGCGGCCTTAACTGCAACTAGTATTGGAATTACGTCTAAAGTGCTTTCGGAAATAGGTCGCTTAAATTCTAAAGAGGGACAGATTATCCTGGGTGCTGCGGTTATTGATGATGTTTTGGGAATTATCGTGCTGGCTGTGGTTGCTAGTTTAGCTAAAGATGGGGCGGTTGATGTCGGTAATGTGGTTTATTTAATTATTAGCGCCAGTGCTTTCTTGATTGGGGCGGTGGTTTTTGGTAATGTATTTAATAAATCCTTTGTGGCGATCGCTGATAAACTTAAAACTAGAGGGGAATTAGTCATCCCAGCCTTCATTTTTGCCATAATCATGTCTTACCTAGCCTCTGTCATCCATTTAGAGGCAATTCTGGGAGCTTTTGCTGCTGGTTTAGTTCTCGAAGAAACGGACAAACGCAAGGAATTACAAAAGCAAGTTATCCCCATTGCGGATATGCTAGTTCCAGTTTTCTTTGTGACTGTGGGAGCAAAAACTGATTTAGGAGTCTTAAACCCAGCCATTCCCACAAATCAAGAAGCCTTAATCATGGCAACTTTCCTGATTACCGTCGCCATTATTGGTAAAGTGGTGACAGGACTAACAGTATTTGGTCAACCGGGAATTAATCGCTTGGCTATTGGTGTAGGAATGATTCCCAGGGGTGAAGTAGGTTTAGTATTCGCTGGTGTAGGTGCTGCTAGTGGTGTCCTTTCCAAACCACTAGGGGCAGCAATCATTATGATGGTGATTATTACCACATTTATCGCTCCTCCCCTGTTAAGAATCGTATTTCCCGAATCAAACACTACAGCCAACTTAGATAGTAAAACTGAAAAACTATTATAGCAGGAATGAAGGCAAATTCCTATATTTAAAAAGCAAGTATTTAGGGGGTTGAATCAACAAAAGTCTCAAATCCCCAACTTGTTCTTTAATGATGTCAATAATTGGTGAATTAATGCTATAATCGAGCTATTTAGTTTTTCTATATCTGTTGTGCTTTTTAAGTTGACTAAGTAAGGAGGTGACAGGAAACTTATCTCATGAGAAATCCGTCTCTTTTGATATTGTTATCATCTGACTTAGAAAATAAATAGAAGGGTTAATTGAATTTCCTTTGGTCTTGACAAATTTTTCTTTGTTTCCCATTTTTAGTAAACTTGATCATGTTTTATGGTTTTATTTTTTCTCTGTTTAAGTGTTATAAATTGCAGATTTTTTAGTAGGGAGAATAACCTGCTTTCTTTATGTCAGCAGTTGACAGTAATGGGTATTTTTTATTGACATTGGCGACTAGAAGTGGCGGGCTATACAGACAAAACCCTGAATTTATCCTTAGTCCAGAGTATGACTAAGCTTGTCTAAGTATTTACTCTGTTTGTGTAGTAGTGATTTATAATCGCTGATAGTTTTTCATAAATTTCTTGCTTTCAAGTCAAGGAGAATAATGGAAATAATGTGATAAATTATCAATTTTATCAAATTTTTGAGATATTTAAAGATATTAATTTGATATTCACTAATTCAATAAATATAAATCAGGAGAAAAGAACTGTGAAATTAGAGTGGTTGCTACCCGGTACTTTTGGAAGTATACTTATGCTATCGTCGCCGAGTTTAGCCACAACCCTGGAATCTTGGCGATTTTACCCCAATCAAAACCTGTTAGAAATTAATACAAGTGGTAGTGTCCAACCACAAGCACAGCTAATTTTTAATCCCACTCGCTTAGTAATTGACTTACCGGGTGTAAAATTGGGATCTTCTCAGTTAACCCAACCTGGTAGAGGAGTGCGGGAAATTCGTATTGGCCAGTTTGACGAACAAACAACACGGATAGTTTTAGAATTGAGTCCTGGTTATACCCTAGACCCTAATCAGGTAAAATTTGTCCCTAAACGTGCTAATCGTTGGACAGTACAATTACCAAAATTAGAAAGGGAGTCTCTATCACCCCAGGGGGAAAATCCTGAAAATACTACTAATAATAATTACAATCTAGCTAATATCGCCCCCCAATCTGAACCTGAATTTTCACCAATAGCGAGTAGTAGTGGGGGAAAAACTCAGTTAGAGAATTTACAAATTACTGGTGACGGCTTTTTTGTTCGCACTAATGGCGGTAGTCCCCAAACAAGAACCATCAGAAGCCGTGATAAAACCACTATATTTGTTGATATCCTAGATACAACCTTATCACCAAATTTAACCCCAGGAAAATTAGCAGTTAATAAATACGGTGTTTCCCGCATTGAATTTACTCAATTGCGAACCACACCAACATCTGTGCGTATGACCTTGAGGGTAGAAGAAAATAGCCCTGACTGGCGAGTAACTTCCAGTAGCAGCGGTTTAGTTCTGCTTCCTAGCAGGGGAGTTGTGAGTTTACCTGAAAATGAGAATCTGCCGCCAAGTATAAATAATAACGATAATAACGGCTCAACTGCAACTATTGAGTCTGTAGCAATTGTGAATAATGGCACACAATTACTGATTAGATCCGATCAAACTGTATCTGCGACAACTGGTTGGGATAGAAGCACTGGTTTATTTCGTATTACTATTCCCAACGCTAAGTTAGCCCCGGATATCAAAAGTCCCACCTTTGAAACTAATAGTCCTATCCTCAAACTCCGTCTTCAACCTCAACCGCCAAATACAGTAGTTATTTTTATTCAACCTGCGTCAGGTATTAGCCTTGGACCAATTAATCCAGCCGGAGACAACCTGTTGGCTTTAAAATTACAAGGATCTCGTTTCATGAGACCACCCACTGTTCTACCACCTTTATCACCACCAAAGCAAGAAATACCCGACCTAAATCCACAACAGCCAGAAATCAGACCTCAACCCACAGTTCCCAAAGGAAAATTAGTAGTTGTCATTGACCCCGGACATGGTGGTAAAGATTCAGGTGCGGTTGGTATCGGGGGAGTACAGGAAAAAAATGTCATTTTACCCATTGGGAAAAGGATTGCTGAAGTTTTGGAACGAAACGGTATTCAAGTGATTATGACTAGAGATTATGACTACTTTGTGACTTTACCCGGCCGAGTAATCATGGCTCAACGGGCTAAAGCTGATGTATTTGTGAGTATTCACGCTAATTCAGCAGGTGCGAATCGTCCAGAAGTCAACGGTTTAGAAACCTATTATTATGATAATGGTTTAACATTAGCTCGCATTGTCCATAGTAAAATTTTGCAAAATCTCAATGTTAGAGACAGGAATGTACGCAAAGCCAGATTTTATGTACTTCGCAAAAACTCCATGCCATCAATTTTAGTAGAAACTGGTTTCGTAACTGGTAGAGAAGATGTTGCCAATCTTAATAGTCCAGCTTATCAAAATAAAATGGCAGATGCGATCGCCCAAGGGATTCTTCAGTATTTAAGATCCAGATAAATAGTCATGTATAACACTCACCACCAAACATGATCACCAATGGCAGAAAAATAAATTTACTCAAAAAATCCTAAAACTAAAATTATATGCTACAATAATACGCCATTAGCCGTGTATTATGGCACATCAACCCAATCTTGAACTTGAGCAAAGTCAAAGTTAAAGCGGTGACAGTGTGAAGATTAGCCTTTAAATTGAGATATTGACAAATGATGATGAATGCAAATCAGGAGAAAGGATTGTGAAACTACATTGGTTAATACCCAGCACTTTTGGCACGGTCTTCATGCTATCTTCGCCTGCTTTGGCCGGAAAATTAGAATCTTGGCGGTTTGATCCTAATCAAAATCGGCTAGAATTTAATACATCTAGTGCTGTCCAACCCCAAGCCCAACTGATTTTTGACCCGACGCGCTTAGTAATTGACTTACCAGGTACGGAATTTGGTCGTCCGCAATTAATACAACAAATTGGTGGCCAAATTCGCGCTATCCGCATTGGACAATTTGACGCACAAACAACACGATTAGTTGTAGAACTAGCCCCTGGTTACACCTTCAACTCTAGCCTAATCAAATTTGTTCCCATAAATGGTAGCCGCTGGATAGTAGAATTACCGAATCCACAAGTTATATCTGGGCAAAATAGAGAACCATCAACACCTCCACCCTTAGATCGATCATCTCAAGGTACACCCTCTGACAACAGTATTTACAACGTAGTCACAAAAAACCCCATTACCTCGTCTAAACAGGTAACTCAAATTGAGAGATTACAAGTCACAGGCGATGGTTTTTTCGTAGGTGTAGCGGCAAACTCCCCGTGGTTGTCCGGTAATAACCAATTACAAGTCAATCCCAGTCTTGATAATCGCTTTGTTAATATTGATATTATTGGTGCGGTTTTATCGCCAAATATGGGACAGCGTGACCTATTGATTAACCGCTATGGTGTCCGGCGCGTCCAATTTAGCCAATTACCAAGTAGTCCGTCCGTTGTTCGCATGACTTTGCACTTAGATAACAGTAGTCGCAGTTGGCGAGCAATGACTAGTGGTAATAGCGGTTTTATCGTTATACCAGATCGTATCCCTAAGTTATCTAATAACTATCAATCCTCTACACCATCGCTTAGTGACTCCCTGGCGACGATTCAATCTGTAGAAATAGGTGCTGGTAAACAATTACTAATTCGAGCCGACCAAGCTATATCTGCTACTAGTAACTGGGATAGAAGCTCAGGTCTATTTCGGATTACTATTCCTAATGCTAAGTTAGCTAATCAGGTCGAAAGTCCTACTTTTAATCCCAATAGCCCTATTCTCAAAGTCCGTTTTCAATCCCAAGGGGCCAATACTGTAGTTGTTCTTGTTCAACCTGCTGCTGGTGTTAGTTTTGGCGTACTGAATCAAGTCCCCTCTAGTGTATTAGCACTACCATTACAAACTACTCTCCGCCCTGAACTTCCTGAGATTACACCTCCTGTTGCTCCTATAGATACCCCGGATTTGCTCACGGAGTCATCCCCAACAGTGAAAACACCTGTTGAAGAGCCACCTCTACCAGTCCCGAAAGGGAAGATTTTAGTAGTGATTGATCCAGGACATGGTGGTAAAGATTCTGGTGCTCCTGGACTGGGTGGGTTACTAGAAAAGGATGTTGTTTTACCTATTAGCACAAAATTGGCTAGAATCTTAGAGCAAAATGGTGTGCAGGTGGTACTGACTAGAGATGCTGACTTTTTTGTGGAACTTCAAGGACGGGTAGATATAGCCAAGCGTGTCAATGCTACTGTGTTCGTTAGTATTCACGCTAATTCCGTGGACAATCGCCCTGATGTCAATGGCTTAGAAGTCTACTATTATGACAGTGGTTATGGTTTGGCAGAAACTGTTCGTCAAACTATTCTCCAAAATATCAGTAGCCTGAATAATCGCGGAACTCGTAAGGCTAGGTTTTATGTGCTGAGAAAAAATTCTATGCCTGCTATTTTGGTGGAAACAGGTTATATGACTGGTCGGGAAGATAATCCCCGTTTAGGATCATCAGACTATCAATCTCGCATGGCTGAGGGCATAGCCCGTGGTGTTCTCAATTATTTAAAAAGACGTTAATATATTGTTTTCTCTTGACCACTAAGTAGGTGAACGGAAAAAACCGACGTAAGTAACGAAAAGTAAAGTTGCCCAAAACCTGTTCCCTATTCCCTGTTCCCTATTCCCTTGTCATAACGACAATTTTTCACGCCAACCTACTTATCTCAATTTTTGCTGTGTATTCTTTTTCTATTTTTGATAGGCGTTTTCATGGTTTTTCTTCTCAAGTGCCTCAACGCGCTCCTATTGGGGTGTTTGATAGCGGTGTCGGCGGCTTAACTGTACTGCGACAACTGTATCAGCAGCTTCCCAATGAATCAATTATTTATGTGGGGGATACCGCTCGTCTTCCTTATGGTATTCGTTCTCAAGGGGAAATTCTGCAATTTGTCCGGGAAATCCTCTGTTGGATGCGGCTGCAAGGAGTTAAAATGGCAATTATGGCTTGTAATACCAGTTCGGCTCTGGCTTTAGATATTGTCCGCCAAGAATTTGATTTCCCTATCTTAGGTGTGATTTTACCAGGTGCTATGGCTGCTGTTGAACAAGGTCAGCGTATTGGTGTGATTGCTACGCCAGCAACGGCTCAAAGCAATGCCTATCGTCAAGCTATTTTAGAAATTAAATCTGATGTCCAAGTCTGGCAAGTCAGTTGTCCAGAGTTTGTGCCTCTAATTGAGCAAAATCGCATCCATGACCCTTATACTGCTCAAATAGCCAAGACTTATCTAGAACCCTTACTCCGCCAAGAAATAGATACTTTAGTTTATGGTTGTACCCATTATCCTCATTTATCACCAGTTTTGCGATCGCTCCTCCCCACCCAGGTCAAATTAATTGACCCAGCAGTTCATGTGGTCGTCGCTTGCTCCCAAGAGCTAGATATATTAGGTATTAAAAATACTTACCCACCTATGCCTACCCGCTTTGCTGTCAGTGGTTGTCCCCAACAATTTACTCAGTCTGGTTTGCAGTGGTTGGGCTATACTCCGATGGTGGAACAGGTATGTTTTGCGGATGCTGTTGTCTCTTAAAGACAGGATTGATCAATTCACAGGGTCAGGATAGGGAAAGGAAAATAAATGTCCTCTGTTCTTTCCCAGCCCTGTGTTAGTTTCTTTCATTGACTATTCACCACTTCGGTGACGTTGGCAGTTACTGTTCTCTGCCGCTTGTAATTATCTCGGCCAATATTAGGATTAAATGAATCCCTTTGATGAACGTCTTTTTTGCCTGTGCGCTTTGCCAAAGCTAACAATAGGTATACACTGAATAAGTATCCAGCAGCTAGAATAAATATCATCATAGGCATATTTTCGTAAATCATTGTTCCACCATCTTTGATTGCTAAGGAATATAAAATTGCATAGGAAAGTAGCAAAACTTCAGTCAACAAGTGCGTTCTTGATGCCTGTAGTTAGCTATACCAAAATTCCCAGGAGAAAACTTAAGTTTCTCTGGACAATCCATTTATTTTCTTTAAAATCAACTTTCCCAGGCTATACATCTGAATAGCAGCAAAATTGCTAAGTAGCAATTCTTAACTGCACTCATTAGCAGTTTACCTAGCCTGTGTTATTGATCTCACACCAATTTTAATAGATATACGCCGTTACTCAACGTGGGCTGAATACGTTGAGTTAGTTCCATGATTGGAAAAGCATAATTCAACTCAAAAGGTATGCTTGTCGCAGAGAGTTTAAATGGGAATAATTGCCATTTACTCTTGGGCGACGAGTTATTTTAGACTCACAACGCTATTACGTAAAATCATCATAAAATGGTTTTACTGAGGAAGTGAATAATCTGAAAAATTTAATATCTTCAGATTCTAGCCTAACACAACTACCTTGAATTTGAAGCTAACTTCTAGACTAAATTTTAAATTTTTTTACTGTTGACAGATAGCTTAGATTGATTTATACTAAGTGTAATTTTATTAACATTACATCTTGGATGATTGCGGTCTTGTTCCTGGAGTTAGCAAATATTAAGCATTTTTAAATAGTTGTTTATCTTAACATATTTTAGATCTGAGACAGAAATAACTTAATAGATATTAAAAATCAGATGACTGGAGGAAAACTTTGCGGTGACACTGGGTTATCTTAAAATTAAAGAATATGTAAACTTTCGTAACCTAAGCCAGAGTCCGCCTATCCATGACCCCAGCCACCTCCCTGTTTACCCCTGTGGAAGCAGACCTGCAAATACTAGCAGATAACCTTAAACAGCTAGTTGGAAATCGCCACCCCATTCTTTATGCCGCAGCCGAACATTTATTCGGTGCTGGGGGTAAGCGTATCAGACCCGCCATAGTGCTGCTGATATCGCGGGCGACTATGTTAAATACAGATATCACAGCGCGTCACAGACGATTGGCAGAGATTACAGAAATGATTCACACAGCTAGTTTGGTACATGATGATGTAGTAGACGAGTCCAATGTCCGGCGTGGTGTACCGACCGTACATAGTTTGTTTGGTAATCGCATTGCCGTGCTGGCCGGGGATTTTCTTTTTGCTCAATCCTCCTGGTATTTAGCGAACCTGAACAATTTGGACGTTGTCAAACTACTTTCAGAAGTGATTATGGATTTAGCGGCTGGAGAAATCCAACAAGGGCTAAATCGTTTTGATGCTAGTCTTTCTACAGAAACTTACCTGCAAAAGAGCTATTACAAAACAGCGTCATTAATTGCCAACAGTTCTAAAGCTGCTGGACTAATTAGTGAAACGTCCCTAGAAACTGCCGAACACTTGTACAGTTATGGTCGCCATCTAGGTCTTTCCTTCCAGATAGTAGATGATATTCTTGATTTCACCAGTTCAACAGACACCCTGGGTAAACCAGCCGGTTCTGATCTCAAAAGTGGCAACCTGACAGCGCCAGCTTTATATGCCTTGGAGGAAAAACCCGACTTAGAGGCCTTAATTGCCAGGGAGTTTGCCCAGAGTGGGGATTTAGAGCAGGCATTGGCGCTAATTCATGACAGTCGGGGAATTGAGCGAGCTAGAGAATTAGCTGCTCACCACGCCAAATTAGCCAATGAGCATATCAGCACTTTAGAGCCATCAGAATCACGCCAAGCCCTAATAGATTTAACTGACTACGTACTTAGTCGGCTCTACTAAAAAATCGCAGGAGATATCAGATTTGCGGATGTTGGGTGTTAGATCTCCATTACTCCAAGTTCAGTTCCCATCTTTTTTGACTTTTTCAGGTATTTAGGCAATATTGGGAGGAACTTTTCTTGGGGGTCTAAATTTTTGTAATTGTTGCCCAATCAGGGTTTCCAGTTCAGAGCGCTGCACTTCGACCGTACGGGTAATAATTCCTGGTGTTTCCAGGAAAACTATGCTGTGTAATGGTTTGAGGGCTACTAATTGGAATAAAAGGTGGGTAACATACATGGAGGCTGGCATCACTTGAGGGTCACGCCCAGCATCCGAGATCAGAGAAACATCCTGTATGGTAGGGAAAGCGTAAATAACTTGCTTTTCTATTCCTGGATTTACGCGATTGCTCAAGGTAGTTAAAACCCAATCCTGCTGAGAATTTTTGAGAATAAAGTATTGGTAGTGTTTTAACCTTTGAGCAATAGCAATTAATACAGGAGCGATTGATACCATAAGTTGTGGTGTCATACCATCCTGGGGTGCATTGTTTATCAGCAATTGAATTTGTGCTTCTAAATCCATCATGAATTGTTAATGACTTTTGGGTAATGGCTAAAACATGAGAGAGAAAGACCCCAGAAAATTGAGATTTACGAGTTCAGTATTTTTTGGTGGCCACACCCTCAATGTAAATTAGTTTGGGTTCAAGAAAAAAACTATGAAGCTAATATCCAAAGTCTAACAAGTCGTGTCCAAAATATGTTAGGGTCGTTTTGAGAACTGGGACTATGAATTCAGCCGCAATCGCAACTACTCAGGGGAAAATTTCTATCCGTGTGGAGGTCATCTTTCAATTCCTATTTAGGGAACTTCAACAGTCAACTCGGGCTTCCAAGCAAAATTGTCATGATGTATCCGTGAGAATTACCAATGAAGTCCTGCGGGTTTGTAATGAAAGTAAACGCATTCAAACTTCGGGGTCTGTAGAAAGTTCAGCCATGAGCCTAGCTAAACATCGCTTACAACAGTGTATCCGATACTGTCAGTTAGGTTCAAGTCGTGGCCGGGTAGAACTACACAGCATATTGAGTGCTATTGTTTACCGTTATATTAATCCCCCTCACAAGCAATTGAGCTATCAAGGGCGGTTGACTATCATTGAAGACTTTCTCCAAAGTTTTTATTTGGAGTCTTTAAATGCCTTTAGAAGAGAGAACCAATTAGATCCAACCTATCGCCCCCAGACTCTATTGGAATTGGGAGAATACATGGCATTTACCGAGAGATATGGTAAACGTCGGATTCCTCTACCTGGAAGACAGCAACAATTAATTATTCTCCGGGCGCAAACTTTCTCAAAACAGCAACCTCCAGAAACAAGTGTAGATATAGAACAGGCTTCTGAAGGTGGTAGCGGTGAGTCTGATAGTTCTTGGGAAGAGCCGGCTATCCACCAATTACGGTTGGCTATGGCTTCCCAGACCGAACCGGAGGAGGATACCTTGCGGTCCGTTGTGATTACAGAATTGATCAACTACTTGCAGGAAAAAGAACAATCTGACTGTGTTGATTACTTTACTCTTCGTCTTCAGGATTTATCAGCACCAGAAATTGAGTCAATTTTGGGTTTAACATCTCGGCAGCGTGATTACTTACAGCAACGGTTTAAATATCATTTAATTCGGTTTGCTCTTTTACATCGCTGGGAATTGGTACATGAGTGGTTAGAAGTTTCTTTACCCACTAATTTAGGTTTAACTCCGATTCAATGGGAAACTTATTTAGCCCAGTTAGATGATAAACAAAGGTCTATCTTAGATTTGAAGCAGCAAGGAAAAGCTGATGAGCAAATATCTAAAACTGTAGGCTTGTCCATGGCACAATTACATAAACGTTGGTTTAAGATATTAGAACAAGCTTGGGAAATTCGTAACTCCTTAGTTTCCGGATCTAGTGCATCTACCCATGAATGGTGACTTGTGAATCCTCACAAAATGACAACTGCCTTAGGCATTGAAAAATCGTATCAATACCTACGGGTATAGCTTGTGAGAATGTGAGTAAACTGATGGGGTAGTCATTTATTCAAGATAGTAGCCTTTTAAGGGTGAACTTAGCTTGACAAGAAAAGCCCCAGACCTTTCAATTGGGAGAAATTCCTACTGTGCAAGAACGTTTTCAAGCTATTCTTAAGCGTCGTTTACAAGACCAAATAGCAAAAAATCCGCCGTTGTTCCCCTGGGAAACACAATTAGAAGAATATCCTGACTGTGTAGAAGAACAATCACTAGGATTAGTTCCCGTTTGGGGGTGGACTCTCCACCAGTCTCAACTAAATCTGCCTATTCCCTTGCCTGATCAAGTTTTCTGGCAATTGTTAGTAAAATGTCAACCTTTATTGACATCTTCCATACCTCTGGGAGCTAAATTAGTTCAGGTGGTAGAAAGTATGTTTCCCATGGATACCCAGTCAATTAATGATTTGGCGGCGTTAGTCCTGAGAAGCTCTTATCGTTCGGCAGATACCTTGACAGCGCCCAATATTGAGAGCGATTATTTTGATTTACTACCACGTCAGCAAATGGCGTTGTCGTTAATGGCTGCCAAACAACTGCTGGAAAATTTAACTTTGCCGATTTCATTGACTCAACCTTTGGTAGAAAGACAATGGCTCACTGCTGTGGGGACTCTGAATATTCGAGTAGAATTGCGTAATTCAGGTAAATTTACGAGTTTAACGGTTCACGGTAAATTACCAATATCGGGTATTTTGCAACTTGAGAGTAATAATAGTCAAGAATTTGTCAAATCTGAGGCTGGTGAAATGCCAGTCATAGAGTTGCAAATTGATAGAAGTCAGCGAACCTATACTTTAGCAGTGGAGTTACCAGAATTAGACCACCTGCCTTTATTCTTGGCTATTCAGGTGAAAATATGACTAAATCACCATATCTAAAAATCAGATAGGAGGGTTTTTAGCCAAATCTTGCGTAAGTCCTCAGTCTCAGGCTAGGATCAGGAGCAATTGCAGACAAGATAATAGTTTTTGTATCTGGTATTATGTCCGCAGTGTCTACATCATAGCTTTACTGACTCGAAAATGTTTAATTTATCTAAGATGAATGGCTTTTGGCGTTTACCTGTAGGTAATAACTGGCAACAAAAGAGAGGAAAATCACCAGTTAAAGAAGTGGAAGATTCAATTCCTTTACGGTTGCTAGTGTTGGTATTGGTTACATTGGGGATTGTAGCTACTGATATTGCGGGTGAAACTCAATTTAGTCTGTGGACAATACCACTGACTATGGTGGGGACATGGTGGAGTTACTACCGTCGTGGTCGTTCTAATATTCCGGTGCAGTTTTGTATTGCGATAGGAATGTTATTGGCTTTGGGGGCTTTTTTTGGCCGGTTTGCTGGTAATTGGAATGATACCCGGCTGAGTTTGGCGGAATTATTGATTCAATTGCAAGTGCTACACAGCTTTGATACACCTCGACGCAAAGATTTAGGGTATTCTATTGTAATTGGGTTGATATTGGTAGGTGTGGCGGCAACATTGAGCCAAACTATGGCCTTCGCGCCTGTGTTACTATTATTTTTGGCTGTTGCTTTGCCAACTTTGACCCTAGATTACCGTTCCCGTCTGGGTTTGAAGCAATCCAATGCCGAAAAATCCCCAAAAAAGAATTATCCTAGTTTTAATTTTAAATTTCTAATTTTAAATTTTTTGTTGATTGTGGCTTTAGGTCTGGGGATTTTTGCTATTTTACCCAGGTTTCCTGGTTATCAACTGCGATCTTTTCCTGTGAGTGCGCCGATTAAAGCCCCAGAAAATTTTACAGGACGTAGTATTATTAATCCGGGTTATGTGCGTGAAGGTAAGGGTAATAGTAATGGTAATGATAGTGGTGGAGAGTCGGGAAATGCCGGCGAACCCGGGAAAATAGACGATAATTTTTATTACGGTTTCAATAGTGAGATGAACCAAAACCTGCGGGGAGAAATGAAACCCAAGGTAGTGATGCGTGTGCGATCGCAAGCGGAAGGGTTTTGGCGTGTCCTAGCTTTTGACAATTATACAGGTAAAGGCTGGAAGATTTCCCGCAATGATCAAGTTACCACCCTCAGACAATCACCTTGGTCTTACCGTATTTCTATTGACTCCCCACCCTTTATTAATATGACAAAGGAGGTAGTACAAACTTATAATTTGGTATCGGAATTGCCTAATCTAATTCCGGCGATGTCTTACCCGAAAGATTTATACTTTCCTACGCCGATGATAGCAGTTGATCAAGAAAATGGTTTACGTGCGCCAGTAGAGTTATCAGTAGGGCTAACATATACTGTAGTTTCAGATGTTCCCTACCGCGATCGCTCTTTGCTAGGTAAAGCCTCGACTAAATATCCAGCCAATATTCAAAAGTATTATCTGCAAGTTCCCCCAGAAATTGCCGATAAGGTGCGAAAACGGACTGAGGAAATACTGGCTAGTTATGATCAACAAAGGGTTTCCCGTTCTCCAGGTACTAAAAACCTCAATTCAGCTTACGAAAAAGCTCTCTATTTGGCTCAGTATCTCAAGCAAAATTACGCCCTGCCCACAAATCCCTTAGAATTGCCTTATTTGGGTGAAAAGGATGATTTAGTGGCAACCTTTTTATTCAAAAATAAAGGTGGTTATCCCGACCATTTTTCTACTGTATTAACGGTAATGCTACGTTCAATTGGCATTCCAGCGCGGTTAGTAGCGGGATTTGCTGCGGGTGAGTTTAATCCCTTTACAGGTATGTATGTTGTCCGTAATACAGATGCTTACGCGATGACGGAAGTTTATTTTCCTAAGTATGGCTGGTTTAGCTTTGATCCAATTCCGGGACATCCCTTGATTCCTCCTTCCGTAGAAGCAGATCAGACTTTTAGTGTTCTGCGTCAATTTTGGAATTGGGTGGCTGGTTGGCTACCTTCACCAATTACAGCTATTTTAAATACTGTGTTTGGGACGATATTTAGGTTGTTATTCCAGGGGATAGTCTGGTTTTTGGCTTTATTTACGAAAGGTTGGTTAGGGGTATTAACTGGTTTAATTGTGGTGACAATTGCGGCTTTCTTTGGTTGGTTAGGTTGGGGACAATGGCGTAACTGGCTAAATATCCGTTGGTTAAATAAATTACCGCCCATGGAAAGACTTTATCAACAAATGCTGCAATGGAGCGCTAATAAGGGTTTTCGTAAGCATCCTAGTCAAACACCTCTAGAATACGCCCAGGTTTCATACCAATACCACTCTTTAGAAGTAGCTAAAGTGATAGATGAAATCTGTCATGCTTATGTAAGTTGGCGCTATGGTGATTATAATCCTAACTGGCAGCAACTACAACAAAGATGGCAGGCATTGAAAAAAGTTGAGAGAAATCGCGTTTCTTGATCATTGGTGGCGATAAATGCCGATACAAAAAAGCTATAAGCTGAAACATGGTCTGATTAAAAGCTTGTGTTTAATTTTTAACCGCCTTACATCCCCACCCTGTAGAGGGATGGGGTATTACGGCGTTTTCTGATAAATTAAAAATATAAAAATATATTGCATAATATACTGCATAAGGATCAGATATGGCCATCTCACTGGCTAAAAATTCAGCTTCTTAGTAATTTAGCTATTATTGTTGAGTATTGACTGACCAGAACTAAAGTAGGGTGCAAACTACATGGGACAAGGTTTTTTACAAATTGGTTTAACGCTATGTATTATAGTATTTATTACGCCAAAACTGGGAAAATACATAGCCAGTGTTTTCTTGGGAGAAAGGACAATCCTTGATCCTGTTATGAAGCCCCTAGAGGCAATAATTTATATTTTAGGGGGTGTGGGTAAAAAAAATGATATGACAGGTTGGCAATATATCCGCGCTTTACTATGGAGTAACTTAGTGATGGGTGCTATAGTTTATGCCATTCTCTATTATCAAAAACTTTTGCCTTGGAATCCCAATGAACTGGGGAGAATAAGATGGGATTTATTATTACATACCACAATTTCCTTCCTGACCAACACCGACCAACAACATTACGCACCGGAAAATACCTTTAGTTATTTTAGTCAAACATCGGCTTTAGGCTTTTTGATGTTTACTTCAGCGGCCAGTGGGTTGGTAGTGGGAATTGCTTTTATCCGGGGGTTAACGGGCAGAAAACTGGGGAATTTTTACGTTGATTTTACCCAGGCTATCACTAGAATACTACTACCTTTATCAATAATTGGGGCGATCGCTCTCATGATCACAGGTGTACCCCAAACCTTAGCTGGAACCCTGGGGGTAGAAACCTTAGAAGGAAGAATTCAGTATATAGCTAGAGGTCCAGTAGCCTCCTGGGAGATTATCAAAATGTTAGGGGAAAATGGCGGCGGTTTTTTTGCAGCTAATTCCGCTCACCCTTTTGAAAATCCCAATGGTGCTTCTAATTTAATAGAAATTATCGCTATGCTGGCCATTCCCACATCTTTAATTTATACCTATGGAGTATTTGCCAACAACCTGAAACAAAGTTGGTTATTATATTGGATGGTGTTTATAATTTTTGTTGTTCTTATTGGCGTTACAGCCACAGGAGAATTACAAGGAAACCCACTGATTAACAACGCTTTGAGATTAGAATTACCAAATTTAGAAGGTAAAGAAGTCAGATTTGATTGGGCGCAGAGCGCATTATGGGCAGTTACAACCACTGCTACCATGTCCGGTGCTGTGAATGCAATGCACGATTCTCTTATGCCCAATGGGACATTTTCTAGCTTATTCGGCCTATTTTTACAAATAATTTGGGGTGGACAGGGAATAGGAACTGCTTATCTCTTCATTTATCTAATTCTCACAGTTTTTCTGACTGGTTTAATGGTAGGGCGTACCCCAGAAATTTTTGGGCGCAAAATTGAAAAACGGGAAATTGTTCTTGCTAGTGTGGTGCTATTAATTCACCCGATAATGGTTTTAATTCCTAGCGCTGTGGCTTTAGCTTATCCTATATCTCTATCGGGCATTAGTAACCCTGGTTTTCATGGTATTTCCCAAGTGGTTTATGAATACGCTTCAGCAGCAGCTAATAATGGTTCTGGTTTAGAGGGATTAAATGACGGTACATTATGGTGGAATTTAAGTACAACTGCCAGTATTTTCGCGGGACGTTATATACCAATTATTGCTCTACTACTATTAGCTGATAGTATGTCTGAAAAACAAGCAAGTCCAGAAAGTAAGGGAACTTTGAGAACGGATTCTTTGTTATTTACCAGTATTACTGCTGGTGTCACTTTGGTTTTAGGAATCTTGACATTTTTCCCTGTTTTGGCTTTGGGACCGATCGCTGAAGGGTTTAAACTCGCTGCTGGTAGTTAATATAGCTAAGATGCTGCTGGTAGTTAATCTAGCTAAGATATAGCCTTTCTCAGTCTAGTGAGGTACAGGGATAAGAAATTAAACGCAGATAAACGCAGATAAACGCAGATAAATCTGTACCTCTGTGGACTAGGAAATGCTATAAGAAGATGAAGATAATTTTCCCTCTTCGTTTTTTGTTTCTTCTTCCTGACTCGGTAACTTCTAAAAAATTACTTATATATGAACTCAAACGGAACTAATTCTCATTCTAAAGCCCCCCGTCCTCGTTATCGCCCCAAAAAACACAGAAAAGCACGGATAACGAACAAAGGACTTTATATTCGAGCCGTTAGGGATGCTTTTATGAAATTGCATCCTCGATATGCTATCAAAAATCCGGTGATGTTTTTGGTATGGGTAGGAACAATTATCACCTTTTCTGTGACGATTTATCCCCAATTATTTGGACCGATAAACCAAAAAAACCCCTATTTATTTAACGGGCTGTTGACGGGAATTTTGCTGTTTACGATTCTATTTAGTAACTTTGCTGAAGCTGTAGCGGAGGGAAGGGGGAAAGCCCAAGCTGATACTTTACGTTCAACGCAGTCAGCTACTAACGCCAAAAAGATTGGTGTTGACGGCACAATTATAGAAGTTCCGGCCACGAGTTTAAACCGGGGGGATACTATCCACGTCGTATCAGGTGATATCATTCCTGCGGACGGTGAAGTGATCATGGGTGTCGCGTCTGTGGATGAATCAGCGATTACTGGCGAATCTGCCCCGGTTCTTAAAGAATCAGGATCAGATGTTGCTAGTTCCGTTACAGGAGGTACACGCATTATATCCGATGAACTGATTATTCGTGTTACGGCTGAAGCTGGTAAAGGCTTTATTGACCGGATGATTGCTTTAGTAGAAGGAGCAGAGCGCAATAAAACGCCTAATGAAATTGCTTTAACAGTATTATTAGCGGTTCTGAGCTTGGTATTTCTATTTGTAGTGGCAACTCTTCCTGCCTTTGCTTACTATGTAAATAGTCCTGTTAGTGTACCGGTTCTCATTGCTCTGTTAGTAGCACTTATACCCACAACTATCGGCGGTTTACTGAGTACCATTGGTATTGCGGGTATGGATAGGGTAGCTCAATTTAACGTCATTGCTACCTCTGGAAGAGCCATAGAAGCCTGTGGAGATATAAGTACCCTAGTTCTTGACAAAACTGGGACAATCACCCTGGGAAACCGTTTAGCAGAGGAGTTTATTCCTATCAATGGCCACTCAGTTATAGAAATTGCTAATGTAGCTTTGGCAGCTAGTATCTTTGATGATACTCCAGAAGGTAAATCTATTGTTCGACTGGCAGAAAGGTTAGGTGCAAATTTTGATTTAGACCGTAAACAAGCCCAGGGAATAGAATTTTCGGCCAAAACTCGCATGAGTGGTACTAATTTACCTGGTGGTAGGGAAGTAAGAAAAGGTTCGGTAGAAGCTATTAAAGGCTTTATCCTATCGCGTCATGGACGGAATAATCCAGAATTAGATGTTGCTTATGAGCAAGTTTCTCGTCAAGGTGGTACACCCTTAGCAGTTTGTCTTGATCATGAAATTTACGGTGTTATCTATCTCAAAGATATTGTTAAACCCGGTATCCGTGAACGATTTGACCAACTCCGACGTATGGGGGTACGAACAATCATGCTCACGGGAGATAATCGTATTACTGCTTCTGTAATTGCTCAAGAAGCGGGAGTAGACGAATTTATCGCTGAAGCTACCCCAGAAGATAAAATTACTGTGATTCAACGGGAACAGGCTGAGGGTAAAATAGTAGCGATGACGGGAGATGGAACTAATGACGCTCCCGCTTTAGCACAGGCTAATGTAGGTGTGGCCATGAATACGGGAACACAAGCCGCCAAAGAAGCCGCCAATATGGTAGATTTAGATTCTGATCCTACCAAGTTAATTGATATTGTTAGTATTGGTAAGCAGTTGTTAATTACCCGTGGAGCATTGACAACGTTTTCTATTGCAAATGATATTGCTAAATATTTTGCGATTATTCCCGTACTTTTCACTGCTGCTAAGTTAGAAAGTCTGAATATTATGAGGTTAACTAGTGTTAATTCGGCTATTCTGTCCGCATTAATTTACAATGCTTTAATTATTCCGGCTTTGATTCCCCTAGCATTAAAAGGTATTCAATTTCGACCTTTGACAGCTAATCAACTTTTGCAACGAAATATTTTAATTTATGGCTTAGGTGGGGTAATTGCGCCATTTATTGCGATTAAATTAATAGATATGATGATTACATTTGTCGGTTTAGCTTAATTTAAATTAAATTATTAAATTAAGCGGTTAATTATTCTTGAGATATCACTATTGTATAATCC
This sequence comes from Dolichospermum circinale AWQC131C, assembly GCF_000426905.1. Taxonomy (NCBI): domain Bacteria; kingdom Bacillati; phylum Cyanobacteriota; class Cyanophyceae; order Nostocales; family Aphanizomenonaceae; genus Dolichospermum; species Dolichospermum circinale. The sequence continues at coordinate 25,247 of NZ_KE384606.1, read as the reverse complement.
AGTTTAATCAAGGATAATTGTAGGTTGGGTAGAGCGACAGCGAAACCCAACACATTCATGAAGTTGTTGGGTTTTGTTCCTCAACCCAACCTACACAATTTAACAGAATTGTTGTATAATCTGCATTTCTTGAACCTGATCTGATCAAACTGATAAAATTTATGAGATTATCCAGATTTAAATCCCAATTACCCATCATTATTTTTCTGGTGATGTGTTTAAATTTATTGATTGCTCCAGTGGTTTATGCTAATAGTGGTGGTACGTTAGATAAAGTTTCTGCTTGGGCAATTGGTATTTTAGGTTTTACGACTTTAATGTTAGTAGTTTATTTGTTTATAGTCATTTTTCAGCCAGAACGCTTTTAATAATTTACCAATTAAAACAAGTTTAAATAAAATTAAAGATGAAATTATGTCTATTTTTAGAGAAATTTTCAGAGCGGTCAGAATTACTGTGGTAGTTTGGTTATTAACGGCAATTATATATCCCCTGTTTATATTGCTAGTAGGCCAGTCAATTTTTCCGTTTTCAGCTAATGGTAGTATCATATCAAATGTCAATGCTCAACCCATTGGTTCAACTTTAATTGGTCAAGGATTTACGTCAGACCGTTATTTTCATGGTCGTCCTAGTGCTGTTAGATATAGCCAAGGTCAAAAAGCTGAACCTACTGGTATTTCTGGAGGTAGCAATTTTGCTCCTACTAATCCTCAACTCCAGGAACGCATTCTCAAACAAGCGGAAGAATTGCAAAATGAAAATAAACAAGCTGTGGCTGATTTGATTTATACATCAGCCTCTGGTTTAGATCCCCATATTTCTTTGAAAGCAGCACGAGAACAAATAGCAAGAGTAGCACAGGCACGGGGGATAAAGGAAGATGAGATCATCCCGTTAATTACCAGATATATTGATGGCAGATTTTTGGGAATTTTCGGTGAACCTGGGGTAAATATTTTACGTTTAAATTATGCCCTGGATTTACAAGAGATCAATCGTGAACAAAATTAGTTGTTGGTCGGTTGTCAATTAGTCATTTTTTTTTGACATGGGTAATGGGGATGAATTACACTACTATTGATATCCATAAAAGTATTTGAGTCAATGCACCCGACTCGTGTTATCGGTTTAATGAGTGGTACATCTGTAGATGGTATAGATACCGCTTTAGTGGAAATTTCTGGCAGGGATTTGGATCTGAAGGTGGAGTTGATAGCGGGGGAAACATATCCCTATCCCCCGCAACTCAGAGAACAAATTCTAGAACTTGGCGCTGGCGCTGCTGTATCAATGGCAGAATTAGCTACCATAGATGATGCTATCTCCCGGACTTTTGCTGAAGCTGCCCAATTTATCCAAGTTGGTCATCAAGCAGCTACTCTGATCGGTTCTCATGGTCAAACTGTTTACCATCGTCCCCGTCAAGAAGCAGGGGAACTGGGTTATAGTTTGCAACTGGGACGGGGATCATTAATTGCCCATTTAACTGGTATTACTACTGTCAGTAATTTCCGAACTGCTGATATTGCAGTTAGTGGCCATGGTGCGCCCCTTGTTCCTAGAGTTGATGCCTATTTACTGGGTGATGCACAGGAGGAACGTTGTATACAAAATATTGGTGGTATTGGTAATGTAACTTACCTACCAGCGGTCAGTGATAATTGGTTGTCGCAAATTCGCGGTTGGGATACAGGTCCAGGTAATAGTCTATTGGATTTGGCTGTACAACATTTTACCAATGGGGCTAAAACCTATGATGAAAATGGTGATTGGGCAGCTAGTGGTACACCATGTTATCCATTGGTAGAAAAATGGCTCAGTCATAAGTATTTTCACTTACCACCTCCTAAATCTACTGGACGTGAGTTATTTGGTGTTGCTTATTTACATCAATGTTTAGAAGATGCTCAAGGCTACCAGTTCAGTACATGGCCTGCGGATTTTTTGGCAACCATTACAGAACTGACGGCGGTTTCTATTGTTCACAATTATGACACTTTTCTACCAAGAAGGCCACATCAGGTGTTATTATGTGGTGGTGGTAGTCGTAATATTTACTTAAAACGGCGGTTAGAGTTGTTACTGGGGAAAGTTCCAGTTTCTACTACGGATAAGCTTGGTATGAGCTCGTCCTTTAAGGAGGCGATCGCTTTTGCAGTTTTGGCATACTGGCGCAGTATCGGTATTCCTGGTAACTTACCTTCTGTGACCGGAGCATCTCAGGAGGTGCTGTTAGGGGAAATTCACGGTAATTATCGCTAATTATCCCTAAATTAAGGCTATATCCCCGGATTTTTCTCTAGGCCATGCTAGAACCTGAGTCTAGACCCCACTGTTGTTTAAGCAGTTCTTGATAAGTTGCTTCACGCACCATCATTTGCCTATACAGCTTAACTAAAAAGTCTTGAGCTTGTTCATGGCTCATCTGTTGGACTTGTGTAGCAAAGGAGCAAATGCTAAATTGCTGTTCCAAGGACAGTTCAATTGGTTGATTCATAATGAACTCCAAAACAAACAACGTATAAAAACGACATTGACAACAGAATTGAAGAGTTAGGAGTCAGTAGTAAAAAGTAAAACTAGCTTTTGCTTTTTACTTAGGTTCTGTACTGCTTTTGTCTGCAATTTGCTATGTCACATAAACACCGGCAGAAGTGATTTCTAGATTTTGGTTAACATTTGTTTCTCTATATTAAGAAATATAACAAATGTTTGACAGTTTGCCCATCTTTTGAAATTTATTTCTCATCAGAGGTAACTAATTGGGTTTTCATCTGGATGCTGTAGACAGTTGACATGATATTTGCTGTTTATTTAGACATAATACCCGATGGAATATGTCAGTTGGGGTAATGAGAAAAATTTAAACTCCTATGATATTTGGAGGGTAGAAATATTTTTAGCAAGTTCTTGAGGGGAAAAATGCTCAAATTGAACAAAATATTCAGTATATTTACTTTTTGTAGTGAGAGGGGAGGGAATAGACAAGAGAAAATAGGCAAGATACTCTTAACTACTGACTCCTGACTACTATCACCGAATAATTAAAAAATCAGGTTTCTACAGAGACGAGAACGACGGTGATGTTGTCGCGTCCACCTTCTTCTTTTGCGGCTGCTACGAGAGATGCGGCTGCTATTTCTAAGGAAGGTGTGCCTTGAAGGTAACTGGCAATTTTATCGTCTACAAGTTCTTCAGTGAGTCCATCACTACATAATAGTAAGCGATCGCCCTGTTTTAAATCCAGTGGTTGGACTGAAATCTGCTTCAGGTCTTCCCTACCCAAACAATTGGATAAAACGTGACGATAGGGATGAACCCTAGCCTCATCAGGAGTAATATCGCCTATTTTCAGTGCCTTGGCAATCCAGGTATGGTCTTCTGTAATTTGTTGTAATTGTGATTCCCGCAGACGATAAAGACGGGAATCACCAACATGACCGCATACAGGAGATTCTCCGGGACGAATCACAACTACTACCGCTGTTGTTCCCATATCAGCGCGTTCAGGATGATTTTGCTGATCTGTGATTATAGCTTGATTTGCGGTAGATAGAGCTTGTTCTAATAGTTGTGATGCTGATTCAGGGGATTGCCAATTTTGCTCCAAGTATGAACGAATTTCCTGAGTAGCGATACGACTAGCCTCTTCTCCTCCCGCATGACCACCCATACCGTCAGCGACGATAAAGAATCGCCCTGCGGGGTCAATATAGAGGCAATCTTGATTATAAGCACGAATAAGCCCCGGATCTGATAAACCGGTAGAGTCAAGTTTCATAGATTTTTCGTAAGCGACTAATTAATACATTCGATCATAACGGTCGAGACGCAAAAGCAACCGAATCAGCATGAATGAAACTGATGCTGCAATTAAACCAATCAGACTTGCTAACCATACATAATGGCTAACGAGGAGAATTGTAGCAGCAATTGTAAAACCACTGATAATTAGAGCATAGCTGATTGCCAGTTGAATATTGCTCTGTCGCCGTATCAGGCGTTCTGTTTCTACGGAGCGAACTCGGAGCCGGATATCCCCACGTTCTATTTTATCTAGAGTATCTTCTAATCTCCGTGGTAATCCTAAAGCAGTGCTGCTAACTTGGACTGCTTGACGACTTAATTCATTCAAGAAGCTATTCCCCTCAGAACTACTGTTATCTGTCATAAGCTGCATTGCATAAGGCTGGGCAACTTCCATAAAATTAAATTCTGGATCTAGACCTTTACCGACTCCTTCCAGGGTGGAAAAGGCACGCATGACAAAGGTGAAGGTTGCTGGAAATCTAAATGGTTGATCATAGGCCAGTTCGTACAGATCTTCACTGATAGCTGCCACGGATTGGTTTTCAAAAGGCTTATCCATGAAGTTATCCAGCATATACTGGACAGAACGACGGACAGGTCCCATGTCCTCAGCTGGGGCGAGCGCTCCTAAATCAACTAGGGATTTTACCACGCGCGAGCCATCTTTTTGGGCGATGCCAAATAAAGTTTCCATTAGTCCTTCTCGGACATTGGATTTAATTGTACCCATCATGCCGAAGTCATAGAAAATCAAAGCCCCGTCGGGACTAACTGCCAGATTCCCAGGGTGGGGGTCAGCGTGAAAGAAGCCATTATTTAGAAGTTGATGTAAGTAAGCTTGTGCGCCGTAACGAGCGATCGCTTTTCTGTCTACACCCGCAGCTTCCAAGGCCTCATATTGACTAACTTTAATTCCAGGTAAATACTCTAAAGTAATTACCCTAGACGTAGCATAACGCCAATATACTCTTGGTACTTTTACCCAATTATAAATGCGGAAATTCCGGCGAAAAGTATCGGCATTGCGACCTTCATTCAGATAATCAATTTCTTCCCAAAGAATGCGACAACATTCCTCATATATACCCATCCAATCTCTACCCCGTCCCCATTTGGGGTGGTTTTGAAAGTAACGGGCAATACCTTTAAGAATGTCTAAATCAATTTCAAATAGCTTCTTAAGTCCAGGTCTTTGCACCTTGACAACAACGGACTCACCAGTGTACAGAGTAGCCTTGTGAACTTGACCTAAACTAGCAGCAGCCAGAGGAACGGGTTCAAAATCTTGGAAAAGTGAGGAAATTGGTTTACCCAACTCCTGTTCAATAATTCCTTCCACCTGTTCATAACTAAATGCCGGAACTTTGTCTTGTAACTTAGATAACTCCTCCACATATTCAGTCGAGAAAATATCAGCACGAGTAGAAAACAACTGTCCCACCTTAATAAAAGTCGGACCCAAATCCAAGAATGTAGTTCTAATCCAGATTGCTTGGGCTTTGCGTCTAGCTGCTTGCTTGGCTTCCGTCATACCACCGGGGTAACTCCAGGGCTTGCTATAGCGCCAAATTTTGAACATCAAGGTCAAGACAAAAGACCAAATATCCACAAAGCGGCGTTTGCTAGAGTATTCTTCCCGATTCCAACGGTATGCTTTGCCTGAGTAACCTTGTTCCATATTTTTCTTATACCGTCGGCTTGAGAGGGAGCAGGAGAAGCTGGGAGGGTAAGGGGCTGGGCGGGGCATCTGGGGGAGAATTTTCCCATTACCCATTACCCATTACCCATTACCCATTACCTATTTTGCAGCATGGCGATGCTTCTGCAATTCACTTCTTAATAGGGCGATTTCCGCCCTTAATTCGTCAATTTCGGCCTGTAAATCCAAAGAATCTGCACCAGATGAACTATTTGTCGTTTTTCCAGTGGCAGAGGATTCTGCAGCCCGATTAGCTCGTGCCATCACTTCTTCTGTAAACTGGCGTAGCTGCTCTTTAGCTTCAGCATCAAATTTGCCCAGTTCACTCAAAGCATCAGTCAAGGCGACTTCTACACGCTCATTAATCACTTCGGCTACTGCTCTGCCTACGAAAAAGGCTTGCACAAGGGTATTACTCATAAATTTTTGTAAAGTTGCTCCGCAAAAAGATTATAACCTGCCTGGATGCTGTAATGTTTCCATTTGCAACTTTGCTGAGTTAGCGGAATACAACTACCGTCAAATATCCATAAAATCGGGATGACAGGATTCGAACCTGCGGCATCCTGCTCCCAAAGCAGGCGCGCTACCAAGCTGCGCTACATCCCGTAAATCTATCAAGACCAATTTTTACATAACTTAAATTATGTTTTTTTGGTTCTTCTTACCTATCATATCACAAAAAAGAATAAATGCAAACCCAATAATCTATAAAAAATCAGACTATGGAAAACATCCTGGGAGAAATCAGGCACAAACCAGAATTTTCCCGGAATTTTCACTTAAATTACCCCCATTATTCCCCAATGCCTCATCCCCCATGACCAAATTACTGAGGATACCAAAACATTCCTTTGATACCTTCAGGGTCTGGCATAAAGCCCATAGTTTTATAGAAATCTACAACATGGGCATCAGCAAAAAGAGTCACGTTACTAATTTCTTCGCTCCTCAGTTTTTTCAGGACATATTTCATTAATGCCTTACCTAGTCCTCTACTTTGAAAATCAGGATGAACCACTACATCCCAAATGGTGGCATTAAAAGCATGGTCTGAGGTAGCACGGGCAAAACCAATCAAACGCTTTTTGTTCCCTCGTACTTGCCACATGGAGGCCACAAGAAAACTATGCTCAATGGACAAGCTTAAATTTATATCCTGCCCATTAATATTCAATTCAATGAAACCAGGATCACAGGTAATTTAACTGATAGACTGTAGAATTTAGATATAGATAATTTTGAATTATTTTTTTCCTGTTTGTATTTAGTTGTATTTATTCGCACCCAAATTCATGGGTACGATATTTAACTATGGCAACAATAGAGATCTTAGGTGTTCCACATACTTATGAGCTAACCGCTCCTACATCATGTCCTCATACTTTAGTATTTATCCATGGTTGGCTCAATAGCCGTGTATACTGGCAACCTGTAATTTCTCGTCTATCACTAGATTTACAGTGTTTATCTTACGATTTACGAGGATTTGGTGAATCACAGTCCCAGGTAATATCAGATTCAGATATAGACCTAAATTCTATAGGCTCTAGCATGATTACTTCTTCCTTAGATTCTGTATATTCCCCATTCGCTTATGCTCAAGATTTAGCCGTTCTTCTCAAACACTTGAATATTTCTAGTGCCTGGCTCATAGGTCATTCTTTGGGTGGTACTATTGCTCTATGGACAGCGGCTCAATTACATGATTGTATTCAAGGTGTAATTTGTATTAATGCCGGTGGTGGAATTTATCTTAAAGAAGCATTTGAGCAATTCCGTGCCGCAGGACAGAAATTCTTACAAGTCCGTCCCCGTTGGCTTTCGCAAATGCCCTTAATTGATTTGCTATTTACTAAAGCTAGTGTATTGCGTCCTTTAGAACGTTATTGGGCGCGTCAACGATTAGTTGATTTTATTGTAGCTGATCCAGAGGCTGCTTTGGGAACTCTTTTTGCGTCTACTACGGAACAAGAAATTAACTATTTACCCCAGTTAGTATCAAAATTAAAGCAGCCAGTATATTTTTTAGCGGGTGCTGACGATAAGGTAATGGAACCGAAATATGTCCGTCATTTGGCCAGTTTTCATTGGCTTTTCCAATATGTTGGTGATAATGTGATTGAAATTCCTGATTGTGGGCATTTAGCCATGTTAGAGCAACCAGAAGCCGTAGCCGAACATATTCGGTCAGTAGTTATTGGTCATTAGTCGCTTAATTAGGTTGGCGTTAAAAATTGTT
>NZ_KE384606.1:1592-17483 GCF_000426905.1 Dolichospermum circinale AWQC131C | reverse complement strand
ACAGGGAACAGGGAACAGGGAACAGGGAACAGGGAACAGGGAACAGGGAACAGGGAACAGGGAGCAGGTTTTGGACAACTTTACTTTTCGTTACTTATGTCGGTTTTTGTCCGTTCACCTACTTATTACTTATTAACATTACTTATTAATAGGTGGGAAATTAATTTTCGTATAACTTCATGACTTGGTTCAGGGAGAGCCGGGAATGCGCTCCTAATGTCATAGATGATCTATGGCCACGGGAGAGGTGTTCAGCAGCAGCAGTGCCAATCATGGCCGCGTTGTCAGTGCAAAATTTTAGGGGGGGGAAAAGAACCCGCAAGCTATGTTTATTGGCTGCTGCTTGTAAATGCTTTCTGAGTCCACTATTTGCTGCTACACCACCGCCTACCGTAATAGTGTCTAGTTTATAATTAAGAGCGCAAGCGATCGCTCTTTTCGTCAGCGATCGCGCTATAGTATCCTGGAAACTAGCTACTATATCCGCTATTGGTACTTCTTTACCCTCTTTTTCCAATTGTTGCACTAAACGTAATACTGCTGTCTTTAATCCGCTAAAGCTACAATCATAAGGATGATAACCCCCACCTGGTAAAGAAATTTTTCCCTCCGGTAATGTAAAGGCTTGGGGATCACCGATTTGTGATAGTTGATCAATTATTGGTCCGCCGGGATAACCCAATTTTAATAACCGCGCTACTTTATCAAAAGCTTCACCGGCTGCATCATCACGGGTTTCCCCCAGAGTTTCGTATATACCATAATCTTTGACATAAATCAAGCTTGTGTGACCCCCGGAAACAAGTAAGCTAAGAAAGGGGGGATTTAAACTTGGCTCAGTCAAATAGGTCGCACAAATGTGACCTTCCAGGTGATGTACTCCCAAAAAAGGCTTCTCATGTACCATAGCCAGGGTTTTGGCGGCTGTTAATCCCACCAGTAATGCCCCTACAAGTCCAGGCGCACAGGTGGCAGCTATACCATCAATTTGACTCCAGTTTAGATCACTAGAGGCGATCGCTTGTTCTATTTCATAATTCAGCGTTTCTAAATGCTGACGTGATGCTACCTCTGGGACTACGCCACCATATTGTTGATGAACAGGAATTTGTGAAGCAACAATACTACTACACACCTGACGATTGTTAATTATTGCAACAGCAGTTTCATCACAACTGGTTTCAATAGCTAAAACGGTTGTCATAATTGATTAGGGAACAGGGAACAGGGAACAGGGAACAGGGAACAGGGAATAGGTGACAGGTGACAGGTGACAGGTGACAGGTGACAGGTGCTACGCCACGGGGACAGAGAATAGGCAAGAATGACAACTGACAACTGACAACTGACAACTGACAACTGACAACTGACAACTGACAACTGACCGCCGACAACTGCCTCTTTCCTATATTTTGATTGAGAAGCTTTAACTTTTGTTGACTTAAACTTTACTCTATTCCCAGCCAAGAGTATGATAACTTCCTAGTTATCTAAAATAAAGACTGTACAAGCCGCTTCGTTTTGTACAAGGAACTTCTCGTTTTGTAACAAAAGGAAACAACTCCATGACACGATTGTTTGCTTTGCTTTTGGCGATGACTCTTTGGTTCAATTTTGCTCCTCCAGCACAAGCGCTAGGGGCTAACCTTGTACCTTGTAAAGACTCTCCCGCCTTTCAAGAGCTAGCACTAAATGCCCGCAATACCACCTCTGACCCCGAATCAGGTAAAAAGCGGTTTGAACGTTATTCTCAGGCTCTCTGTGGACCAGAAGGCTATCCCCACTTGATTGTAGATGGCAGCCTGAATCATGCTGGAGATTTCCTGATCCCCAGTATTCTTTTCCTCTACATTGCTGGTTGGATTGGTTGGGTAGGCCGTGCTTATTTACAAGCGATTAAAAACGGAGCGAATGCCGAACAAAAAGAAATCCAAATTGATTTCGGTATTGCTCTACCTATTATCACCTCTGGTTTTGCTTGGCCAGCAGCAGCAATTAAGGAATTTCTCTCCGGCGAGCTAACAGCCAAAGATTCAGAAATTACCGTTTCGCCACGTTAATTCACTTGTTTTCACTCACTTATTCTGGAGACTAAATTCATGGCTGAAAAAGGTAACGAAACTAACTACTTGATTACATTCATCTCTACTGCTCCCGTTGCGGCAACTATTTGGTTGACAATCACAGCAGGAATTTTGATTGAATTTAATCGCTTTTTCCCTGACCTACTTTTTCACCCTCTATAGGTTGAAAATACGGTTCATAAAAGCTAATTTACTTAGTTTTTGCTGGTAGATTGTCTGATTGAGTGATCAAACCGAATTAGGTAAAAGTATACCTCAAATCGGCAATCTTAACTAATGTATGAAACTCGTTATGTTGTCGCTTGGAAAGCGGGTTTCATACTTTCCTTGATTAGAAAGTGGCAAAAGTAATTTTTCTGAACTTCCTCAATGGCAGTTTTCAGGGAAATTATTTTCTAATTTATTTCTAATATAGAAGTGCCAACTCTCTAATTTAAAGGCAAGCAGACAACATAACTCAAGCAGTAAGTTGATCAAAAACCAACAAGAGTGATTCAAGGAATCTAAAAATACTTATGGCAATAGCAGCAGGACGTGATCCGCAAAAAGGCGATCTAGAAACCCCCATCAATTCCGCTCCTTTGGTGAAGTGGTTTATTAGCAACTTGCCAGCATACCGCGCTGGTTTAAATCCTTTTAGACGGGGTTTGGAAGTTGGTATGGCTCATGGATACTTGCTATTTGGACCTTTTGACAAATTAGGTCCTTTACGTAACGCTCCCAACGCTAACTTAGCTGGTTTATTGGGCAGTGTTGGCTTAGTTGTGATTTTAACAGCTTGCCTATCCTTATATGCAAATAGCAATCCTGATAAAGCCCTTGCTAGTATTGCTGTACCTAATCCTCCAGTTGATGCTTTCAACTCCAAGGAAAGCTGGAATAATTTCGCCAGTGCGTTCTTAATTGGTGGTATCGGTGGTGCAGTAGTCGCTTTCTTCTTGACAGCTAATTCTGGTTTAATCCAAGGTTTATTGGGCTAATTTGATTTTTGGTAATGGGTAGTAGTTACTACTTTTACCCATTACCCATTACCCATTACCCATTACCCATTACCCATTACCATACTTATTCAAAAATAGCTTTCTCTATTTCCTTTAAAGCTTGCTCAAAATCGTCATTGATAATTTGTAAATCAAATTCATCAGCAGCGGCTATTTCTGCTTCAGCACGTTTGAGACGACGACAAATTGCTTCCTCAGAATCTTGTCCGCGTCCACGAATCCGGTTTTCTAATTCTGAAAATGAAGGTGGTAAAATGAAGATACTCAGGGCGCTAGGAAAGGTGGTTCTGATTTGTCTTGCTCCTTCTAATTCAATTTCTAATAGCACCAACTTACCCGACTGAATATGGTTCAAAGCAGCTGCACGGGGTGTACCATAAAAGTTACCAGCAAATTCTGCCCATTCTAAAAGTTCACCTTTAGTCACTAATTCTTGAAATTCTTGACGAGTAATAAAGTAATATTTTTCACAATTTATTTCTCCCGGACGTGGAGAACGGGTCGTGACGGAGACTGAATAATATAATTCTGGATGACGCTGGAGAATTTCATTCATTAAAGTGCCTTTACCGACTCCGCTAGGACCTGTTAAAACAATTAGTTTGCCCAGGGTAGGAGATTCTTGGGTATTTGTAGCATGATAGAAAGGTAAGACTGGCATTATCCGGGAAAAAAGTGAACTAATAAATTAATCAATAAGTGTACATGATTCCTTAATAAGTGTACATGATTCCTTAGTCTTGTTTTAGCTGGTAAAACAACTAATTGCTATTTTGAATTTGGGAATTGAGATTTTTGCATATCTACAATATAAGCCTTTGCGGCTGAATCTTTTATCCTCACTGTTCAAATTAGCATCAAGACTAAAGAATTTGTAGCACTGGTGACAGAAAACCAGTCTAATCGAGATGGTATAGACGATATGGTACAAATAGAGTTGGGTTGATAACTATTCTGGTGATTAATTATCTACAACATGATGGTCACGGGAAATGACAAACCGGTTGGCTACGGTTTCAGGCTGAATTGCGGAGAGAATAACGTGGCTAGAATCGGTGATAATTACCGCTCTAGTGCGTCTTCCATAGGTAGCATCAACCAGTTGACCTCTATCCCTAGCATCGGTAATAATCCGTTTAATGGGAGCAGATTCTGGACTAACTATGGCCACGACTCTGTTAGCAGAGACGATATTACCAAACCCGATATTGATTAATTGAATTTCCATAAGAAAAATTTCAGCTAAACGAGAAATGAAAAGCTTGTAGTAAACTTATTCTCATGTTATCGCTAAAGAATGGGAGTTACAACGATTTAAACCTCGTTAATTTGAGTTTTTTCATAGTTAATGCTTTTTTTGGCTGTATTATCAATCAAATCTACCAAAAATACTCCATAAGATATAGGCACAGTTATATTCATATAAGCTAGTAAGGTTTTCGTTTGAATTGAAAATTATCTAGGTTTCGTAAATAATGTCTAAAAAATATCAAGCAGTCTAGGTAATCAGATGTACTGCATTTAATTTGTTTTAATTTGTATAATGATAGCGGGCAGGATGCCCCCACCACAGGATTTAACTATGTTGGGACTGTATTAGGAATGTACAATTTCACTGCGCTAAAGCTTATTTTGGATATATTGCTACATAAACAAATTACCACTAGGCAAAAATAAGCTTTAATTAGATTAAATCTGAGGAATCTTGAATCAAACCGTGAAGATGTTTGATAGCAAGCTAACAAAAGTTTGGATAGTATAATATTGGGTTTTCTTGCGTCCACCCAACATTTTATATTAATGAAAAAGAGTTTAATTAATGCTATATCAATAGCTGACTATTAGTAAATTATACTCTACTACCCCTTTGCCATAATCCCCATAAATAAATAGCAATAATCGCTCCAATAACTGCTACTATTACTCCAGGAATACTTAAAGATGCAGATGTAACTTGTAAAGTTCCTGTGCGAATGAGAGTGAATAAAGTTCCACCAATAAAAGCACCAACAATACCTAATATCATCGTAGATATCATTCCTCCACCTTGATAACCAGGATAGACAGATTTAGCAATTACACCGGCTAATAGTCCCAAAATCATCCAAGTAATAATATTCATTGATTGCTTCCTAAAAAAACTCAACTCATGTCAAATTTATCAAAGCTTAATATTATTTATTTCTGTCTAATGACATAATCTGTATAAATCAAAAGGTATGTAATTAGGACTTATTGATAAATCATAATTACATACCGATTTTGATTGATTTGACTGTAAAAATTCAGCAAAATTAAATAGCGCGAGAGAATTTAGTTTCTCTAGTTCTTGTATGAGTATCGAAAATAACCGCAATATTTCTCACTAACAATCTACCAATATCAGTAATATGGATCTCATCGGTAAATACATTGACTAATCCATCATTTTCTAGGGGTTGTAATTCTTGCAATTCGTAGCAGAAATATTTATTAAAATCAAGATGATATTTCTGTTCAATCTCCAATTTGTTGAGATGAAAATGAGACATTATTGACATAATTACATCCCGTCTAATAATGTCATCTTGGGTTAATTGAATACCTTTACTAATAGGAATTACACCAGCTGCAACTGCTTGGTAATAGTCCTTTAATTCCTTATGATTTTGAGCATAAGCATCTTCCAACATACTAATAGATGTAGCCCCAAAACCAAATAATTCAGTTTCCGCATGGGTAGTATAACCTTGGAAATTACGTTTTAGTGTACCATGACGTTGAGCGATCGCTAATTCATTATTATTTTTGGCAAAATGATCCATCCCAATAAACAGATACTCATGATTAGTTAATTCCTCAATTGTCATTTTCAGGATATCTAACTTTTCTTCTGCTCCGGGTAATGCTGCTTGGGGAATCATTTTTTGTACAGGTTTAATCCAAGGTACATAAGCAAAATTAAAGACGACAATTCTATCAGCATCTAAAGCCATTGTCTTGTGTAATGTTTCCCGAAAAGTTGCTAAAGTTTGATAAGGTAAACCATAAATTAAGTCTACATTGACACTATCAAAATTAGCCTCCTTAATCCAACTCATGACATCAAAGAGTAGTGATTCTGGTTGAATTCGATTCACTGCTTTTTGTACTTCTGGGTGAAAATCTTGAATCCCGAAACTAATGCGATTAAAGCCAATATCTCTCAAAAATAAGATATATTCCCTATTCACATAACGGGGATTAATTTCGATAGAAACTTCTGCATTTTCCGCAATTTGGAAATTACGAGTAATATTTTTCCAGAGAGATTCCACTTGTTCAAGTTCTAAATAATTCGGTGTTCCTCCACCCCAATGGATTTGTAAAACTTGTCTATTTTTATCAATTAAAGCTGAGGTATTTTTGATTTCCTGTTCTAAATGTTCCAGATACGGTATAGCCATATTCTTGTTATTAGTAATTACGGTATTACAACCGCAGAAATAACAAGCACTTTGACAAAAAGGAATATGAAAATACAAAGATAGGGGAGTTTTTCTTTGATTAGAAGCGGTAATTGCAGTTTGGAAATTTTCCGCTGTGAAAGTATCAGTTAATTCTGTTGCTGGGGGATAACTTGTGTATCTAGGAGCGCGAGTATCATACTTTTGAATTAGATCAAAATCAAACTTAACACCAGGTAATAGAAAAACCATTATAGTCTCCAGTGAATTTGTGTGATGATTGGAAATAATCACAATTGATTTTCCCAATTTCGATTTAATGTTGTAATTTAGGATTTAGCTATTCACAAATAGAATATATTTATCCTATTTGTTTGTGGTGAGCATTATGTTTTTAATGAACCACTTCAGACACAGAGAACATAGAGGAAGAGAATAAATAAGATGTTTGCATCTTTTTGAGCATCTTTATATAATTCATCATGTTCAAAATTAATTGAGTGATGAATTATATCTTTGTCAATTATGCAGAGACTCAAATTAAACTATTGTAAGTGTCTTTACCAATAGTCTCTATTAAAATCCTTTCTAACTCTTGAAATATCTGCATATTTAATTTGAAAGCATAGTTAGCTTCCGCGACAATTTTGTCAACGGTGGTATCATCAATGGGGAGTTTATCTAATGCTTGACGATACTTTTCTTTAAAGGCTTGTTTGTCGGGAATTTGCTCAAAATTGTAAAAGGAAGTTCCTGTATATCCAGACAGTTTTAAAGCTGACTGAGCAATTTTTTGGAGCATTTGGCCACCAGAAAGATCACCCAAATAACGAGTATAGGAATGAGCTAATAATAGTGCGGGTTCATGGGTAGAAATTTGTTGAATACGCGCAAGATAAGTTTGAGTAGCAGGTGAAGGTTTAATGGTTTCTTGCCATTGATTCCCATAATAAAATAACATATCTTGTTTTAGGGAAGATTGGCGATTTAGTTCGGGAAAATAAATTAAACCAATTACAGGATGTTGTTTATATTTCTCAATTGCTGCTTCTAGTTCACTGTAAACAAAATAGAAATTACTCAACAACTGAATAAAACAATTTTTGTCTACAACCCCTTTGATAAAGCATTTCATGAAACCGACATTTTCGGAATTTGTATGTGCTTGTTGCGTTCCCACACGCAGTTTCATTGCTAAATTATTACTCATTGTTTCTTCCCTCTTGTTGATGTCTGTAGTGTTCTTTTCCAAATTTTAGCGACTCGTTTATCAGTTCACAGCCGATATAATTACAGAAAATTGCTATTCTCTATGAATAGAGTTATCAGCATAATTTCTCCAGCACAAATCTCCAGCACAAATCTCCAGCATAAATTACTATCAATAGTAATTTCGGCTATTTTTACCACTCCTGAAATTATTTAACTATTATTCTTGGTATAACTATAAAAGTATTTATATTTATTTATAGTTTCCTAAATATATTTGTTTAGTAAATAGGTATTTAAACTATAAGAAAATTCTAGATAATTCAGTATTTTTGTAAAAATTAGTTTCAATAATTTAACTGATGACTAATAACAAATATTCATGCTTATATAATTTTAAGGCAGACAATAGTAAAGCGAATACCTATGGTTAAGTCGTTGGATAAACCCCCAGTTGAGTTACCGAAATCGGGGGTAAAAACACCCGTTCAAGAAACACTATTAACACCCCGGTTTTATACCACTGATTTTGACACAGTGGCCAAAATGGATATTTCTGGGTATGAAACGGAATTAAGGGCTGTAATTGACGAACTGAAAGCAGATTATAATCGTCATCACTTTATACGAGATGATGAATTTAAGCAAGGTTGGGATCACATTGTTGGTGAAAAACGACTGGCTTTTATTGACTTTTTAGAACGTTCTTGTACTTCAGAATTTTCCGGGTTTTTACTGTTTAAAGAATTATCCCGTCGTCTCAAGGATAATAACCCTTTATTATCAGAAGCATTTGCTTATTTAGCACGAGACGAAGCCCGTCATGCGGGGTTTTTAAATAAGTCAATGGCTGATTTTAACCTTTCCCTTGACTTAAGTTATCTGACTAAAAATCGCACCTATACATTTTTCCCTATAGAGTGGGTTATTTACACGGTTTATCTATCGGAAAAAATAGGTTATTGGCGTTATATTTTAGTATATCGTCACATGGAAAAAAATCCCGAATACCAATTTTATCCCCTATTTCGGAAGTTTGAAAGTTGGTGTCAAGATGAGAATAGACACGGTGATTTTTTCAAAGCTTTGTTACGTTCTCAACCTCAATTATGGAATAATTGGAAATCTCGGTTATGGGTGCGGTTTTTCTTAATAACCGTTTTTGCAACTCACACCATGACAGTATTTGAAAGAGGTAATTTCTATGAAATATTAGGTATTCATCCTCGTAAATACAATAATCAGGTAATTGAAGAAACTAACAAAACCGCAGCTAAAGCATTTCCGATTATTTTAAATACCAATCATCCCTATTTCTTCTGGTATTTAGAACAATGTGCATTGTATAATCAGAAAATAATTGATCTCAACAAAATCAACGATTGGGGAATTATCAAATATTTCCAAAAAATCCCCTTAGTCTTGATGATTTTTTGGTATATGTTCAAGATTTTTCTGATTAAACCCATAGACGCAGAAGCAACTCGTCAACAAGTTTGTTAGTTAGGGAAAGGGGAAAGTTGAATGACCAACAAGATTCCCAAATTTTTAGAGAATTTGGGGATCTAATTCTTATTTTTTACTCTTTAATTGAAAAGGTGTATATTTCCCACCCAAAGCTTCAACAATAGCGCGGGTATTTGCAACCATCATTTTTATATAAGTATCACTATTACTACCTTTTACCCCAATGGAATCAGAATAAAGTGAAGTTGGTGCTAATTTTACCCCTGCTTCTTCCGCAACTGTTTTAATTAAAGCTGGGTTAATTGTTGTTTCCGCAAATATCGCTGGGACACCTATTTTTTTCACTGATTCTACTAATTTTTTCACCGTTTGGGCGCTTGGTTGTTCCTCCGTACTAATCCCGATTAAAGTTCCAGCAATTGTTATTTTATAAGCATTTCCATAATATTGAAAAGCATCATGAGTAGTAATTAATTTACGGTTTTTTGGGGGAATAGTTTGGATTTGTTGTAAAATCCAAAGATGTAATTGTTGTAATTCATCAATTAACTTATCTGCATTTTCAGTCAACTTATTTTTATCTGCTGGTGACAAAGCGATTAAACTATTTTTAATAGCTTTCACCATCAATATAACATTTTCTGCACTACCCCAAACATGAGGATCTGGAACAATTTTCCCCCTACCTTTATCTAATTTTAAAGATTTGACAACTTCCCCCACAGCCAACTTTTTCGCTTTGTCTCCAGTCGCATTCATTAACTTAATAATTCCCGGTTCTAAATTGTAACCGTTGTACAAAATCAAATTAGCTTTTTCCAAAACTCGACTATCTGCGGGTACTGGTTCATACACATGAGGATCTGCACCAGGTTTCAAAATTCCCGTAATTTGTAATTTTTCCCCGCCAATTTCTTCAGCTAAATCTGCAATAATGGTACTCGTCGCTACAACTTGCGGCCGATTATTTCCTCCGTGTGAGGAGTTGGGAGTACAACCCATTACAGCCAAAGATACCAACATTCCTAGACAAAGGGGATTAAGTAAAGAGAACCTAACCCCCAACCCCTTCCCTCCCAGGGAAGGGGAGTAAGAATAAAAGCCTCTCTCCTCACAGGGGAGAGGTTTGGAGAGGGGTTTCAGTAATAAGTTATACGTTATATTAAGTATTAGTTTCATTGCTCTCCGTGATTACTTCTAATTATAGATATTCTCATATTTTTCTCATTTTTATAGTAAACTCAAAAAATAACTATCTTAATCAAAGTTATGCAAAACATTTCTGATTACCGAAAATCTAGTCTATCTACCAAAAATTCAGCAAATATACTTACACAGATCAACATCACCCATCTAAATGTAAATTATCGGACACAGGAAGCATTAAGAGACATTAACTGCACAATTAAACCAGGAAAAATCACAGGTATTTTTGGACCCAATGGTGCAGGTAAAAGCACATTAATGAAAGCCATTTTAGGATTAGTTCCCATCACTAACGGTCAAGTTATATACCAAAATCAGCCCTTAACCCAGCAACTAGAGAAAATTGCTTATGTACCCCAACGTAGTCAAATTGACTGGAATTACCCCGCTACCGTATGGGATGTAGTTATGATGGGGCGTATTAAAAAAACAGGCTGGTTACGTAGTTTCTCTACAGTCAGCCGCCAAATAGCCACACAAGCATTAACAAAAGTGGGAATAGAAGCATTAAAAAATCGTCCCATTGGTGAACTTTCAGGAGGACAACAACAACGGGTATTTTTAGCCAGGGCTTTAACTCAAGAAGCCGAAATTTTCTGTTTTGATGAACCATTTGTAGGTATTGATCAAAAAACCCAAACTATCATATTTGAAGTCTTTCAAGAACTAGCAAAAGCCAATAAAATCGTCTTAGTAGTTAATCATGACTTAGGTGAATCTATTACCCATTTTGATGATTTAATCTTACTAAATTGCGAATTAATCGCCACCGGTTCACGCCAACAAGTCTTAACAGAAAATAACTTAAATCAGGCTTATAGCGGAAAAGTCATGTACTTTGCTGAAGCAGCATAATAATTAATAAATATCTTCTCTTCCTCTCTTCCTTCGCGTTCTTTGCGCCTTCGTGGTTCATTTTCATCTATGTTGCAAACACTAATTGAACCGTTGCAATATGGCTTTATGCAACGTTCCTTAATCATCGCCATACTAGTAGGATTATTGTGTGCTATAGTCGGTAGTTATTTAATGGTACAACGCCTAGCATTACTGGGAGATGCTATTAGTCATTCAGTATTACCAGGACTGGCTATAGCCTTCATGATTGGTGCTAATATCTTTGTCGGGGCGTTTATTGCGGGAGTTTTGAGTACCATGGCCATAGCCTTAATTAAAACCCGATCTCCCATTAAAGAAGATGCTGCTATGGGCATAGTTTTTTCTGCCTTTTTTGCTCTGGGAGTTACTTTAATTACAGTCATTCAAAAGGATAATAAAATTGATTTGAATCACTTTCTTTTTGGTAATATTTTAGGGGTAACTGTTGATGAAGTCAGGGATACAGCTATTATTACGGCTATTGTTTTAATGGTAGTTTTCCTATTATATAAAGAACTATTATTTTACACATTTGATCCTTTAGGAGCGCAAGCTGCTGGTTTACCAGTTAATCGTTTAAATTTTGGTTTAATGTTGTTAATTGCTTTGACAATTGTTGCCAGTATGAAAGCTGTGGGAGTAATATTAGTATTATCACTTTTAATTACTCCTGGTGCAACTGCTTATTTATTGGTCAAACGTTTACATCAAGTCATGATTTTAGGGGCGGTAATTGGGGTAATTTCTAGTATTAGCGGAATGTATCTTAGCTACTTTTATAATTTACCTTCTGGTCCAGCTATTGTATTAGTGGTTTCTGGTTTATTTACTTTGGCTTTATTGTTTAGTCCTCGACATGGGATTTTGATATCTATTATGAATAGGAAATAAAATTATCAAATTATCAAATTGGTAATTTTATTACATTTAATACTAGTTTATATTTACATAAATCCACGCAAAGTAACTTTTTTTGTGTAGTAGCGATCGCTAATTGACCTTATTTTACTAAACTGGAAAAGTGTTGACAATTACCGTTATTATATTCTTGAGGTGTTAGATCAAGAGTGTAGTAAACCAGGGGTAAGACAATGACAGAGATTCAAGAACAACTCCCGATTTTAACTGGAAAGAAAGGAAGATATCAACTTCTCAAACCTTTGGGAAAGGGGGGTTTTGGAGATACTTTTCTCGCTATTGACTTAGATACGATGAATCAACGCCATTGTGTTGTTAAGCGATTACGAATTGATAGTCATCATTCTCCTGAAATAGTTGCAGGGATTAAAAAAGCCTTTGAAAAGGAGGCTAAGGTTCTGGAAGATTTAGGAGATAGAAGCGGTAACATTCCCTGCTTATATGACTATTTTTCCTCAACTGTAACTGACCCCGAACTCAGTACCCCACAGGAGTTTAATTATTTGGTTCAACAATATATCGAAGGAGAGGATCTAAAAAAGGAACTGGAACAACAAGGACGTTTCTCAGAAGCCAAGGTTTTGGCTCTATTAAATAATATTTTACCTGTTTTAAAATTTATCCATAAAAATGACGTTATTCACCGGGATATTAAACCTAGTAATATT
The DNA here is from genome assembly GCF_000426905.1 of Dolichospermum circinale AWQC131C. NCBI lineage: Bacteria > Bacillati > Cyanobacteriota > Cyanophyceae > Nostocales > Aphanizomenonaceae > Dolichospermum > Dolichospermum circinale. The sequence goes on along the minus strand of NZ_KE384606.1, from coordinate 4,626 downwards.
ATGCACTCCAAAGAAGAAGATAACAAATTCTATTTAATTGACTTTGGAGCAGTTAAACAAGTAATCAAAGGTGATATTGACACCACAGAAACATCTATAGTTTTTGCAAGTGTTTGCTATGCTCCTCAAGAACAACTCAGAAAGGAAAAGGTTGATTATTCCAGTGATTTATATGCTTTGGCTGCTTCTTGTGTGCAATTATTAACAGGTGAATTTCCAGAGGATTCCCGTGATGTTAATAATCTTTGGAATTGGCAAAAATATCCCTATATTAGCGAACATTTAGGTAAGATATTAAGGCGTATGCTCCAAGAAGATCGTCATTATAGATTCCAGTCAGCACCGGAAGTAATGGAAGCTCTGAATAAACGTGATGATCCTAGTGATAAAAATAATGGTGATGATCAAACGACAGAAATTATCCCTCCTCCCAAACCTCAATTTATTAAAGTTTTATTGATCACAGCAATTATTTTGACAACTACCGGGGTTTTAATAGCTATTTATCGCCATCAAAATCAAGACCTACAAGTAAATATTAAAACTATTCCTGGTCAATTATTTGAGAATAAACAATTTGGAATTGAGATCAAATATCCTCAAGATTGGAAGGCTGAAAAACAACAATATAGTCCCTTAACCGGGGGAACTATTGCCAAAATATTCCCTAATACTTTTAGTCCGAATCTCGAAGTAGGGCTATTTATCAGTATTGAAGATATACAAAAATCTCAGACTTTATCAGAGTATAATCAGGCTGCTATCGAACAAATTCAAAAATCCGTTAAAAACGTCCAAATTCTCCAACAACAATCGAGAAAAATAGATAATCGAGAGGGATATCAAATAGTTTATACAGGTGAAGATCAAATTGATAACTTCAGGTTTAAAGTTATGAAAGTTTGGACTATTAGTAATTCAAAAGTTTATATTCTGACCTATCGAGCCGAAGAAAAACTCTATGATCCCTTTCTCAAAGATGTAGAACAAACCATGATTAAGTCTTTTCGTTTGCAGTTGCAGTCTACTTTGCCAGTTGACATTTAGACACTAGTTGTATTAACATAGGATTGACTCAAATCATCAGCTTTTTGTAACCCTCTTAATAACCTGATTTCTTATGGCTTTAGTTATGAAAAATCACCTATCAGCACCCTTAACTGGTCTGGCTTTAGCCTTGAGTATCACTTTAGCTAGTAATCAGCCCAGCCAAGCTCAAGCTCAAAGTCGTCAATTTACTTGTGCATTGAGAGATAAGTATCCAGTAACCGTAGTTCGTACCGCATCCGTAGGTAGTGTCCCCATAATTGTGTGGACAAACAAAAGTCATATTAGTGATACATGGACACCGCAAGCACGTTGTCAAGAAGTATCAGATCGTTTCCAGAAACTGCACAATCAAGGTCAACTGAAAACCCTGAAAACGGGAAAAGTTAATGGTCAATCTGTTATCTGTGGTGTAGGATATAAGGAGGATGGTTGTGATAAAAAAAATATTTTACTGACCATGACCAAGGATCGTGACCCTAAGCAAGTTCTGGAACAACTATTGAATACTCGTGTTGCTGCTGGTGGGGAGGCTGTTTACCTCAGTGGCGACCAAGAAGGATACATTAAACCAACAATCAACCGTGATGGCACTGCCAGCGTTGACATTGATCAAGTGATTAACAGTAACAGTGAGCCGCTCTGGTAAATTGAAATTATGGGGGGAAAATCATGGGTTGGCGCATAGGAATGGTCGCTGTTTTTGCACTAGCTGGTTCTGTTTTGCCTTTGGCAACTTCAGTGTCGTCAGTTCCAAAACCCCCTTTTTCAAGGGTTAATTTGTGGCCTGGCCAAGAACAAATTCAACCTGAACAAGAGGCTCGTTTAATTACAGTTAAGATTTTAAGTAGCCCTAGAGAAAAGCGCGATCGCTCATTAGGTTCTGGTGTACTCTTTTATAAAGATAAATTAACCTCAACCTATGGAGTAATTACCAATGATCATGTTTTACAAGCTGGTGACGCTCCCTATTCTATTCAAACTCCCGACGGAAAAATTCACCGTGCTAACCCTGTGGTGCAAAAAAAACAACTGAGGGGAAATGATTTAGCCTTATTAGAATTTGTCGCTGACTCAGAATACAGGATTACTACCAAATCAAATCAACAAGCCACCATTGGAGATTCGGTAATAGCCGCTGGTTTTCCCCTCAAAAATAGCAAAAGCAAATCTGGGGGGTTTGTGATTAAAACCGGTAAAATTCAACTGGTGCTAGATAAAGCCCTAGAGGGAGGATACCAAATCGGCTTTACCAATGATATAGAAAAAGGGATGAGTGGCGGACCCCTATTAAATAGCGCAGGGGAATTAGTAGGAATTAATGGACTTCATGCTAACCCAATTTGGGGCGATCCTTATGTTTTTGAAGATGGTTCTTACCCAACGGACGCACAGCGAGAACAAATAAGTCAATATAGCTGGGGTATTCCCTTAGAAACAGTCAAGCAATTATTCATTGCTAAAAGCAAGTAGAAGTAGCGCCCCGTGGCTACCCCGGTATTTTGGGCAACTTGACTTTTCGTTACTTATGTCGGTTTTTTTCCGTTTACCTACTTAATCACAGTCAAAATAAATGACTCGCTTTATACATGATCAATTTGCTAAACAATATCTAACAGAACTATTAACACCCTATGGAAAAGTAGAAACCAGTAAAGACATCACCGCAGAAGTCAGACAAATTGACGTATTATTTATCCCCTCATCCCCACTCACCAACCTAACAACACTAGGCATATTAGGGAAAATGGCAGCTAATTATGCCGTGTTTGAACCATTCCGTAATGCTGTGGGTAAAAGTGAAATCCGCAGTTGCATGGGTAAATTATTTGACATTCATGCTTAGGTTGAACGTCAAGCTAAACGCAATGACACGCGAATAAATAAATCCGAGTTAGCTAATTTGTGGATTTTGACTCCTACAGTATCAGTAGAAATCCTCGATAGCTTTAATGCTAGTTTGGATGAAGAAAACTGGGGTAAGGGG